>JAFGDY010000061.1 GCA_016931895.1 Anaerolineae bacterium | reverse complement strand
GTTTTCAATTAACACTGAAACCTCTAAATTAACCAGGTGGTGCTACATCCGCTTATCAAATGGGGCTGTTTTCGCTTGACAAAAACATCCGGGGAAAGTTGGCCGGCGGTGACGCGCTCCAACAGCTCGCCGAACAGGGTTTCGGGGTTAAGGCTGGGGCGGTTGGCCAGGCTGAGGCCCACCACGCCGCCGGCAAAGAGCCAGCCAAAGCGCTCGGCAAAGGCCGCGCTCAAGGCGGTTTTGCCAATTCCGCCGCTGCCCACCACGGTAACCACGGCCGGTTTTTGGTGAAAGAGCCGGGCCAATTGGTGCAGTTCCGTTTCGCGGCCCATAAAGGGGCGGGGGGCTTCCAGAACCGGGGGCAGGCTGGCCGGATGAGGGCGGGTGAGCGGGCCCAATTGCGGGCTGCCCGACCGGAGGGGCAGGGCGGCCCAGCCGTTGGGGGCCACGTAGGCCACGGGCAGGCCAATGGCGTGAGGCTCAGGGCTGATGGCGTGGCGGGCCTGGCGCAGGCTTTCGGCCAGGTTGTAGCCGGCTAATAGAAAATCGTAGAGATTGGCGGCCAATTCATCGCTGAGCGGGTCGGGAAAACCGCCCTGCATGCCAATGGCGGCGGGCGTGCCGGCCAAGACCATTTGCCGGGCCAGGCTGGCATCCAGGGCGCTGGCGGCGGTGTGGCAGGCGCTAAAGAGCACCAGGCGGAGCACGCCGCGGGGGGGCAGCCGCAACAGGTGGTCCCCGCGCAGCGGCTCTTCCCGGCCGGTATCATCTTCCAGGGCCAGGATGGCCTGGGGAATTATGGCGCCGTCTTCGGTTTTAATGTTGATCACGTTGCCGTGCGCGCTCAGGTGCAAAATGGCCGGCCCCTGTTTGAGGGCGCTGCGCAGGTGCTGGGCGGTGGGGGGGATGCGCCGGGCCACCAGGCTTTTGTCGCTCTGGCCCAGCACGCGGCCAATGGCCCGCAGTTCGGTTTCAATATCCAATTTGTAGCCGGTGCGGGGCCGGCCGGCGCTGTCCAGCAGGGGGTCGGCGGCCAGGACCACCAGGTTCAGGGGGCCGGCGGCGGGCGGCGGGGAAATTTTGGCGGCGGGCAAAAGTCGCAAAAAGCCATAATCAACGGCCAAAAAGTTGCTGCCGGCTGTGGCCGCGTATTCCCAGGGCACGGCGGCGCTGGTCTCGTCGGTGACGAGCAGCAGCAGGTTGTCGGGGTCTTGCTTCAGCAGGTCTAGCAGGGAGGGGCCGCCCATTGCGGCCAGGAGTTTGCGGCCCGGGCCAACCGGGTCGTAGCGGTAGGGGTTTTCTTTGTCCGTGATGCGGGGCAGGTTAGCCAGGGGGGTAGGGTCGGTTAAGGGCCGGCCCTGGTAGGCGGCAATAATGTTGCCTTCATGGTGAGAAAGGGTTAATTCAACGGCCATCGGGCAGCTCCGGGGAATTGGTTTGAGTAGGGGCGTCCGGCCGGACGCCTCTACGGGTAGGGCATCGCCACGTCAAATCCTAAAGAACCATTTTATTTTAGCATAGAGGCTTAAGAGTTGACAAGGGGAGGCCGTAGGTTTTAAGGGCTTGCAGAATGACCCGCGCCTGGGGCGAATAGCCGGAAATATCAAAACCAGCCTTTGGCCGGGGGCACGGCGCAGCGTTCTACCGCCGCCAACACATCCTTGAGCACAGGTTTACGGCTAAAGGTCAATACTTCCCCGGCCGAAGCTTCCGCAAACGCCTGCTCGGCCACGTTCACGTTTTCATACACCAGCAAAATCAGATCGCGCCGGCCGGCCTGGCGCACTTTGGCCAGTTTGCGCTGCAAATAGTGGGGATGCCAGAAACCCACAATCTCCAACAAGGCCCGCCGCCCATCCCGGCGATGGGTAAAGGAAAAATCGGGGATCATCACTGTATCGCCCACCACAATCAATTCATCCTCCCGGGCCAGCGCCCATTTGCGTTTAGGGCCGCTGTACTTGGCGGCAAACTCAGCCGCAAAGTCGGCTTCTAAGCGGCTATCAAACAGGCCGGACGCCTTAACGGGCGCAGTTCGGTGCGCTCGTCAAGGGTGTAGCGGGCCGGCTCCCGGCCAGACGCGCCGGGCGGCAGCACGTCGGCTTCCATTTGCCAGCGCCGGCCCAACAACAACGCCGGCAAAAATTTGGCAAACTGCACCCCATACCGAATGGTTGATTTGACAAAGGGGGAGAGGGGGCCGTGCAGGGTCAGATGATACCCATCGCCGTTGGCCAGCGGGCGGATGGTATACATGAGTTTGAAGAGTTTGATATACTTAAAAAGGTCTTTGTAATTATCGTAAACCCTAATGCGCACCTCCCTGGCCCAATAAAGCAGCCCCCGGGCCAGTTCCAGGTTGTAACGGGCAAGCAGGTCGCCGGGGGGCAATACGTCGCCGGGGGCAAGGAGAATCTGTTCTTCGGCCAGGTCGGCAAAGAGGGCGGTTTCAATTTGGGCGGGCGTCAGGTCAAAGTGGGCGGCTGCTTCGGCCAGCACCTGGGAGCGGGTAGTTTGGTGAAAAAGGTTTGGTTTGTGCGTCACCGGCCCCCGGCGGAAAAGGTGGGCGCGCAGCGCAACCGGGTCAAGGGGCGGGTTGTGGCCAAACGTACAACGGGCCTCTAACACGGCGGCCAAACCCCGGATCACGGGGTAATCCAGGCTGTCGCCTTCGTAGTCGCGCAAGGCTTCGCTCAGCGCCCCCCGGCTGTGGCCCACGTGCCGCCGGAACAGGGCCGTTAAATCGGCGGCCATTTGCAGATAATGATAATTGGCGGGCAAAGGATTGGTCCACACCTGCCCCTGGCGCATCTTCAAACGCGGCCGGATCAATTCTGCTTTGAGCATAAAGTCAACTTACCATATTGGCTCAGTTTATACAAATCTTGCCCCCAACGACCATTTACTTGAGGATAACGGTGGGGTATACTAAAATTAACAGCCCTACCGCCGGCCAGAGATGAGGTTTGTCAGCCATTTTTGTGACATCCATTACTATTAGTACAATTACGTTTAGCGTATAATGGCAGGGCGTTACTGTTGGGATAACGACCAATGACCAATGACCACCGACCAATGACCACCGACCAATGACCAATGACCACCGACCAATGACCACCGATGAATGGTCAGTGACCAACGTTCAAGTCTTGTCGTTCGTCGTTCGTCGTTCGTCGTCGTTCGTCGTCGTTCGTCATTTAAGTTTAGCCGGGAAGCGGTAACAATAAAGCTCTATCCGTTCAGGAGAAAATGCATGTACCAGATATTGGAAAAAGAGGTTTTGAGCGAGACCGTCAAACTGATGGTGGTTAAAGCGCCGCAGGTGGCCTGCAAAGCCCAGGCGGGCCAGTTTGTGATGGTGCGGATTGACGAGTTTGGCGAACGCATTCCACTGACCATTGCCGACTATGACCAGGAGGCCGAAACCATCACCCTCATTTTTCAGGAGGTGGGCAAAACCACCATCCAGATGGGCACCCTGGAAGTGGGCGATGAATTGATCACGGTCATGGGGCCGCTGGGACATCCCACTCCTATTGAAAATTACGGCACGGTCGTGTGCATTGGCGGGGGAGTGGGCATTGCCCCCATTTTTCCCATTGCCCGCGCCCTCAAGGAGGCCGGGAATTACGTGATCTCAATTATTGGCGCGCGCACCGCTAACCTGCTCTTTTGGATAGACCGCATGGAAAGTGTTTCCGACGAGTTGATTTTATGCACGGATGACTGCTCCCGCGGCCGGGGCGGTTTGGTGATTGAGCCGCTCAAAGAGTTGTTAGCCACGCGCGCCAACAACCTGGCCCGTATATGGGCCATTGGCCCGGCAGTGATGATGAAATTTGTTTCGCTGACCACCAAACCTTACCAGGTGCCTACCATTGTCAGCCTGAACACGGTGATGGTGGACGGCACCGGGATGTGCGGCGGCTGCCGGGTGGTGCTGGACGACGGCGCTCAATTTGCCTGTGTAGACGGCCCGGAGTTTGACGGCCATAAAGTGGATTGGGATATTTTACTCTCCCGGCTACAATTTTATAAAGAACAGGAACGCGAAGCATTGGCCCACTGGCTGGAGTTGCAGGCCCAACAGGAACAGGCATGCGCCTTGGTGGAGGTACCAGCCTGATGGCCAAAAAGCAAATTATTCCCCACAAAACCCCCATGCCGGAACAACCGCCGGAGCAGCGGATTCACAATTATAATGAAGTGCCCTACGGCTACACCGCCAAGCAGGCCATGGCCGAAGCCCGGCGCTGTTTGGAATGCGCCAAGCCCAAATGTATTGCCGGTTGCCCGGTAGGGATCAACATCCCCGGGTTTCTCAAGCTGGTGGCCGAAGGTGATTTTAGGGGCGCGGTTAATTTGATCAAAGAAACCAACGCCCTGCCGGCCATTACCGGCCGGGTGTGTCCCCAAGAATCGCAATGCGAAGAGGCTTGCATATTGTGCAAAAAGTTTGAGCCGGTGGCCATTGGCCGGCTGGAACGTTTTGTGGCCGACTGGGAAGCCGAACAGGGGCCGTTGCCGGTGCCGGCGTTGCCTCCGCCAACGGGCAAAAAAGTGGCCGTGGTCGGCTCCGGTCCGGCGGGCCTGACCGTAGCCGCCGACCTGGCCCGGTTAGGCCATCACGTAACTATTTTTGAGGCCCTGCACGAGGCCGGGGGCGTGCTGGTGTACGGCATCCCTGAATTCCGGCTGCCCAAGGCCATTGTGCGCCGCGAGGTAGATTACGTGTGCAGTTTGGGGGTCAAGCTGGTAAAGGATTTTGTGGTCGGCGCTTCGGCCACCGTTGACGAACTATTGGCCGAGTTTGACGCCGTTTTTCTGGGTTCGGGCGCGGGCCTGCCCTGGTTTTTGAATATTCCCGGTGAAAATCTGAGCGGGGTCTATTCGGCCAACGAATACCTGACCCGGGCCAATTTGATGAAGGCCTATCGTTTTCCTGAGTACGACACGCCCATTGCCCGGGGCCGGCGGGTGATCACCATTGGCGGGGGCAACGTGGCTATGGACGCCTCGCGCACGGCGCTGCGCCTGGGAGCCGGAGAGTCCGTTTTGGTATACCGCCGCTCGCGCCAAGAAATGCCCGCCCGCATCGAGGAGATCCATCACGCCGAAGAAGAGGGCGTGCAGTTTAAATTACTGGCTTCGCCGGTAGCTATTCACGGCAACGGCCAGGGCCAGGTGGAAGCGTTGGAGTGTTTGCAAAATGAGTTGGGCGAACCGGATGCCTCGGGCCGCCGCCGCCCGGTGCCGGTGCAAGGCTCTAACTTTTACCTGCCGGCAGACGTGGTGATTATTGCCATTGGCCAGAGTCCCAGCCCCCTCATCCCCAAAAGCACGCCCGATTTGGAAACGGGTAAGGGGGGCGTGGTGACGGTGGCCGCGGAAACGATGAAAACGTCCAAAAAAGGCGTTTTTGCCGGGGGCGATGTGGCTACAGGCGGGGCCACCGTTATCCTGGCCATGGGGCAGGGCAAAATTGCCGCCAGGGCCATTAACCAATATCTTAAAACAGGGGAATGGTAAATTCCCACTTTAGCCAAACAAAGGAACTTTTTAATGGAAGCAAAAGAATTGGCCGTATCTCAATTTGAAAAAGGTTATTCTTGTTCTCAGGCTGTGTTTTCAGCCTATGCCGAACAATTGGGCCTGGATATGGAAACAGCTTTAAGAATCGCCGGGGGGGTTGGCGGCGGCATGGGCCGCACCGGGCAAACGTGCGGGGCCGTAACCGGCGCGATCATGGCCATTGGCCTAAAATACGGCGCGGTTAAGGCCGCAGATACAGAGACCAAAGAAAAAGTATACGCCCTGGTTAAAGAGTTCAGCGACCGGTTTCGATTTCGGAACGAGTCGGTGACGTGTAAAGAGCTGCTGGGCGTTGACCTGAGCACGCCCGATGGGTTGAAGATTGCCCGCGAACAGAATCTTTACGCCGCCGTTTGCGCCAAGCTGGTGAAAGACGCGGCGGAAATAGTTGAGGAAATTCTGGCCAAATAAACATCAGCCTATGCACGAACTTGCCCTTACCGAAAACCTGTTGGAGATTACCCTGAAACATGCGACGGCAGCAGGGGCCAAAAAGGTTAAACAATTAAATATCGTCATCGGCCAGTTATCGAGCGTGGTGGATGAGTCGGTGCAGTTTTATTGGGATTTTGTGGCCAAAGACACTATTGCCGAGGAAGCCGAGCTTCACTTTGAGCGCATCCCGGCCACTTTCCGCTGCCACAATTGCCGGGCCGAATTTAGCCTCAACGGGCAGCCTGATTTTTTATGCCCCCACTGCCAGAGTGTTCAGGTGGAGGTGATTGGGGGGAACGAGTTTCGGCTGGACAGTATTGACATAGAGTAAAACACAATTTGGAGTAAACAATGCCCCGGATTCCGGTAGTAGAAAACATTATGCAGGCCAACCAGGTGTTGGCCGCAGAACTGCGCCAGCGACTTGATGCGGCGGGCGTGGTTGGCCTTAATTTGATGGCTTCGCCCGGAGCGGGCAAGACCAGTTTTATCATTGGCACGGTGAACCGGCTCCAACACAAAGCGCGCATGGGCTACGTGGACGGCGATATTGAAACCACCCTTGACGCCGAGCGGATAGCCGAGCTGGGCCTGCCGGTGGTGCAGATCAATACCGGCGGCAGTTGCCACCTTGACGCCAATATGCTCGGCCCGGCCCTGAACGAATTGCCGCTGGACGAGCTGGACCTGATGCTGGTGGAAAACGTGGGCAACCTGATCTGCCCGGCCAATTTTGAGTTAGGCACGCACCTTAACGTGCTCATTGCCAGCGTGCCCGAAGGCGATGACAAACCCTACAAATACCCGCCCATGTATCGCGGCGTGGACGTGCTCATTCTCAATAAAATTGACCTCCTGCCTTACATCCCCTTTAAAGTTGATTACTTTCTCCGGGGCGTTGAGATTTTAAACCCCCAGCTAACCACCTTCCAGGTATCGGCCCTGCATGGCGACGGTATGGACGAGTGGGCCAACTGGCTGGCCGCCCAATTATTGTAACATCTTTGCCCCAAACCTTTGCCCCAAACTGAATTTGGGCCTAAAATCCAACAACCTTTGAGGAGGGAGAAGATATAACCCTGATGAACTGGGAAAAATACCATCCCCCGGCAGAAGCCCAAGAAATTCTGGCCAAGTGCCCTAACGTGATTGCGGCCGGCAGCACCGCCGAACTCATTGCTTTAGCCTGTGGCGGGGACAACAGCGACAGTTACGAGGTTGTTTACGATGTCCCTGAAAAAGGGCCTCGCCTGGAAGCCATGGTGGCCCGGGTGCGTAACGGCGTATCCGTGAATTATAGCGAACCTTACATGCGCCGGCGCGATCCGGACTCCGTGGTGATTGGCGACCACCTGCCCACCGACAAAAAAACGTTCCAACAGCGATTTGGCCAGGATTTTGCCCCCCTGCGGGCCGAAGCCCTGGCCTGGCTCAAAACCCAGGAGTTGGTTATTTTTGGTTTTGTGGCCGGTCAAGCGGGCATGGGCGTGGATGCCCTGGCCATTGTGCCGGCCAACGCCGGTTTTTTTGCCCTGGCCCTGGCCATGCTGCAAGGCATTATCCCCTATGCTGAAATTTTGCCCACCTTTGCGCCGCAAGCCATTGTTTACGTGGCCCCCGTTTTCCGGCACACCCATTTTGCCGGGAAACAGGTGGTGGTGCATCACCGGCGGCCCGGCCTGCACGAAATGTTTTCTTTTAATCTTTACCCCGGGCCCAGCGCCAAAAAAGGCGTTTACGGCATGCTGTTGGAGGTAGGCGAGCAGGAAGGTTGGGTAACGGCTCACTGTTCCACGGTGCAGGTGGTTACGCCCTATGATAATATTGTCACCATTATGCACGAAGGGGCCAGCGGCGGCGGCAAAAGCGAAATGCTAGAGCCAATGCACCGCGAGCCAAACGGCCAGCTCTTGCTGGGCGAAAACCTGATCACGGGCGAAAAGCGTTACCTGGAAATTCCCCGCAACTGCGAGTTGCATCCGGTCACCGACGATATGGCCCTGTGCCACCTGGCCCTGCAATCCGGCCAGGAAAAATTGCAGGTGGTAGATGCCGAGGATGCTTGGTTTGTGCGGGTCAACCATATTAATAGTTACGGCATGGACACTTATTTGGAACGGCTCACGGCGCAGCCCAGCCAACCCCTGCTGTTTTTAAATATTGATGCGGTGCCCGGGGGCCGGGCTTTGATTTGGGAACACATTGAGGATGCGCCCGGCCAATCCTGCCCCAATCCTCGGGTCATTATTCCCCGGCAGGTATTTCCCGATGTGGTCAAAGAGCCGGTGCCTATTGACATCCGCAGTTTTGGCGTGCGCACGCCCCCTTGCTCCAAAGAAAACCCTTCTTACGGCATTATTGGCCTGTTTCACCTGCTGCCTCCGGCCCTGGCCTGGCTGTGGCGACTGGTGGCCCCCCGCGGGTATAACAACCCCAGTATTATAGAGGGAGATAACCTGATGGTCAGCGAGGGGGTTGGCTCTTACTGGCCGTTTGCTACCGGCAAACGCATTGCCCAGGCCAACCTGTTGTTAGAACACTTTACTACCTACCGCCAAACCCGTTACGTTTTATGCCCCAACCAACACGTGGGGGTTTGGCGGGTTGGATTTATGGCCCAATGGCTTGCCCGCGAATACCTGGCCCGGCGCGGCGTGGCCAAATTCAAACCCGGCCACCTGCAACCGGCCCGCTGCCCGCTGCTGGGATACACGCTGCACCAACTGCACATCGAAGGCCGCAGCGTGGCCCGCTGGTTTTTACAGGTAGACACCCAGCCCGAGGTAGGCCCTGAAACCTACGACCGGGGCGCCGAGATATTGTACAACTTCTTCCGGCAATGCCTGGCCGATTTTTTAAGCGAAGACCTGGCCCCTATGGGTAAACACATTATCCGCTGCTGTTTGGATGGGGGCAAACTGGAGGATTACGAGGCCTTGATCCCCATGGAATAGACTTTGCGTTTAGGCCAACCCGCAACGGCTGGTCTTCCAAGTTGTTCTGGTCATAAATCAACAATCAACCTTATCTTTGAGGAGATGACCTGTTCACCGAAATGAGGATCAAATTAAGCGCGTGGATTTTATTCAGCGTGCCCCACAAAGCCGCCTGATCAACAAAAGTTCCGCTCAAGAGGGTTTCACCACGCGAGTCAGTGCGGATCGCCAGCCCTTCAAACCACGCCGACCAGCGCTCGGTGAGATGACCCTCAACCCGGATTTCGTAAAAGTAAGGTTTATCCATTTCTGCAAATCCACAGAACAACATTAATGATCAAACGCCGCCCAATCTATACAGTTTCCAACCAACGGCGATGAACCAAATCATAAAGAGAAGCCACCACCAAAAGTAGGTCACCCCCACAAGGGGCCAAAGCGCCAGGCCAATGAAGGCGGCACCGCATGTGGCCATACCCAAATAGGCCACGCTCTTATGGAAGACACCCTTCAGCATGACGAGAGAGAAGATCAGGATGCTGATCCCGAATACGCTTTCATAGAGGGGGTTAAAGGCGTTATTCTGGGCAATAAGCGCCTCGGCAGCCGTAGCGAGAATGACTCGTTGGGTATCCGTGGCGGCTACGTATTGATCGCTCAAATATACTAGACCCAGTAATACCGGGTAGTAGGCCATAAAGAGAAGCTGGCAGGTGCCGGCCACGACAGCGCCTATGGCCGCGTAACTCTTGTCCACGTGTTTGAGAGCCACAAAGAGGGCCACAAATGGCACAATGGCCAGAAGGCTGGTGCCTAAAACCAGCGTTTGCAGGATCATCCACCATAGTTTATGGGCGGCAATGAATTGGAGCAGCGTTGGGCCGTCCATCTTGAAGTCATATTGCACCGTCAGAACTTGCACAGCAGGCACGGTTACGGCCAGAACGACATAGAGAATTGCCGAAACGCCTCCGGCTCGATAGAGACCTCGCCACGATGGGTCTGGACCAACAACAGCCTTTGCCACTGATGGCTGAGTCATCACTGACATTCTTACTTCACCTTGATTATTAGTCAACATTTTGATTCTCCTTTTTATGATTCTTTATCAAAAACTATCACCTTTCTT
>JAFGDY010000060.1 GCA_016931895.1 Anaerolineae bacterium | reverse complement strand
TGGCTGCTCATTTTTATCTTGATCACCTGGAACCTGGCCACATTGTTTGGCCAATTCCATGCGGATTGGGGCGCCGGTTTGCGTTGGAGTATGGCTTTTGTGGCGTCAATTTTATTCTTCGTTTCGGTATTAGCCCATGAGTTTGCTCACTCGCTGATGGCAAAGGCACAGGGCGTGAATGTGCGCAGTATCACGCTCTTTCTGTTTGGTGGAGTCTCAAATATCCAACGACATCCTCCCTCACCAAAAGCCGAATTTTTGATTACAATTGTTGGCCCCATCACCAGTCTGGGGCTGGGGATACTGCTCACCTTACTCTCTGGAGCTGGTTTTGCCACCACAGCCGTGGCCGGCACCACTCCCGCGGAGATGTTTGGCCAGTTATCGCCAGTAGCTACGCTGTTCATCTGGCTTGGTTCCATTAATATTTTGCTGGCAGTGTTCAATATGATCCCGGGCTTCCCTTTGGATGGAGGCCGGGTTCTGCGCTCCATTCTTTGGGCTTCTCTTGATGATCTGCGCCGGGCCACCCGTTGGGCTTCGTGGGTGGGGCAGATAGTAGCCTGGGCTTTTATTGCAATGGGGATTGCTATGATTTTTGGCGTGCAAGTTCCTTTCTTTGGCACCGGCCTGGTGGGTGGAATATGGCTGGCTTTCATTGGCTGGTTTCTCAATAGCGCTTCGGTGCAGAGTTACCGGCAGATTGTGGTCCAGGATATTCTGGAAGGCGTGCCGGTTGAGCAGTTAATGCGCCCCGAACCGCCGACGGTTCCCGCTGACTGCACTATTAATGATTTAGTAAACACTTATATTATGCGTAGCGACGATCACGCTTTTCCGGTGATACAAGATGAGCAATTAGCCGGCATGATAACCCTGGAAGATGTCCGCCAAGTGCCCCGCGCTGAATGGGACACGGTTACCGTATCCCAAGCAATGACGCCGAAGGATGAGCTAACCATGGTTAAAGCCAACGAAGATGCAGCGGATACCTTGATGGAGTTGACTCGCCGCGATGTGCGCCAACTGCCGGTTTTGCAAAATGGAAAGCTGACCGGCCTGTTACGTCGCCGCGACATTATTAAATGGCTCCAGTTACAATCCGAAGCAATTTAGACCGCGCAGTTGAGTCGGTTGATGGGGGCGCAATTGGCCACTAGCTTCAAGTGGACTCCAGGTGCCCTGGGCAAACCATATGGTCGAACGGTTCAGCCGTATCAATCAACAGTTATTTGCCGTTCTGTCCAACGGGCAGGTCATCAATACCCCGGCAACAACCTTAGCGTGGCGCTACTCGTTTAACAATGTAGAAAATATTAACGCCATTGCGGCTGTTTAGAAAAGGTGAAACGATGAGCCAAACGGATAGGTTAGAACAATATCGAGAAAAACGAGATTTCAGCCGCACGTCGGAGCCGTCTGGAGAGGAGGCGACACAGTCCGCACAGCCGGTGTTCGTCATCCAAAAACACGACGCCAAAAACCTGCACTACGATTTTCGGCTGGAAGTGGACGGTGTACTCAAATCATGGGCTGTGCCCAAAGGCCCCTCCACCGACCCCCGCGAGAAACGGCTGGCGATACCTACCGAAGATCACCCCCTGGCTTATGCCAACTTTGAAGGCGTTATCCCAAAGGATGAATATGGCGCAGGGCCGGTGCTGGTATGGGATACCGGCCCCTACTGCAACCTGCGGGCCGAAAAAGAAGAAGATGGTGTTTCGATGGCCGAGGCGCTGGACGAAGGTAAACTCGAAATCTGGTTGGAAGGCCAAAAACTCAGCGGCGGCTATGCCCTGATCCGCACCGGGCAGGGCAATGACCCGCGCTGGCTGCTGGTCAAAATGGATGATGACCAGGCCGATGCTCGCCGCAATCCCACCAGTACCGAGCCGGATTCGGCGCTCAGCGGGCGGAGCCTGGCCGAAATTGAGACACTTTGATGAGTAACATCGTTAAAGTTGGCTTTCATACCATTGAACTCTCCAGTTTAGACAAGGTGTTTTTCCCCGACGAGGGGATCACCAAAGGTGACTTGGTTGACTATTACCGGCGCATTGCCGACACTATGCTACCTCATCTCGAAGAGCATCCCTTAAATATGCAGCGTTTCCCGGACGGACTCGATGGCTTCAATTTTTACCAGAAAGAAGTTCCCGACTATTTTCCCGACTGGATTGGCCGGGTTTCGATTGAGGTGAAAGAAGAACAAAGCAAACAGGAGCAGGTGGTTTGCAATAACCCGGCCACGCTGGTTTACCTGGCCAATCAGGCTTGCCTGACGCCCCACCTCTGGTTGAGCCGGGTTGACCGGTTGGAGCATCCCGACAAGTTGATTTTTGATTTAGACCCGCCCGCCGATGATTTTGAACCGGTCCACTTTGCCGCCCGCGCGCTGCGAGATATGTTGCGGGAATTGGAACTGGTCGCTTTTGTAATGACCACCGGCTCACAAGGACTTCACGTTGCCGTGCCCCTCGACCGCCAGGCCGATTTTGACACGACGCGGAATTTTGCCCGTGCCCTGGCCGAACACCTGGCCCAACGGAATCCCAAACGGCTGACCACCGAAGTTCGCAAAAATAAACGAAAGGGCCGGGTATTTTTAGACTATCTCCGCAATGCCTACGGGCAGACCGGCGTGTCCCCTTATGCGGCGCGGGCCAAAGCCGGCGCGCCGGTAGCCGCGCCTCTTGAATGGGAGGAGTTAGGTGATTCCAACTTGCATGCCCAAAGTTACACCATTGGCAATATTTTTCGTCGGCTGGGTCAAAAAAGCGATCCCTGGGCCGGGATGAGGCAGCACGCACAAAATCTAGAAGCACCCAAACAGCAGCTAGAGGTTTTAGGTGAGTTTTGATTTAAGGTTGATTTCTGGTGGTTTTGTTAGACGTGGGCACAATTGTCCGGTATAGCCCCAAAAATCAGGTAGAAGGCTTGACCACGGCGCGTCTATTCCGATGGCAGCCGTGGCGGACATTCGCGGGGGCTTGCGGCAGAGGGTATTGTTTTAAGCGCAACTCTCCTGGTATGGATAACCTCACGAGACCTGCCTGGATATGATAGAACAACAAACAGCCGGTTATCGCCAAATTGTACTGATTTCGGACAGTGCTTGCTCAACACAATCTGCCAGCCAACAACTGCCATGTCGGTAGCCTTATTTTTTGTTTTTGCCCCCTAATCTTGATAGAAGCCGGTGCGTTAATTCGGCCAGCCCGATACCAAAAAGCGAGCCGGAGAACACGTCACCGGGATAATGGGCGCCCACAAATATGCGGGAAAAGGCGACCAGGGCGGCAATAAGATACCACAACCGGCGCCAGCGCGGCAAGAATTTGCTGAGCATCCAGGCCCCGGCAAACGCTGTAGCCGAATGGCCCGAAGGGAAAGACCAGTTGCCGGGTTTTTTGCCCACCACCACGGTGCGCACAATGTCAGTTATCTTAACCAAAGGCCACATCCAACATCATCATTACGGCAAACCCAACCATCGCCCCCATGGTAGCTAAATCGGCGTGGCCGTGGCATTGAGCTTCGGGAATCAAATCTTCAATCACCACAAAAATCATGGCTCCGGCGGCAAAAGCCAAGGCATAGGGCAGAATTGTTTGCGACGTTAGAACCGCGACCGCGCCAATAACGCCGGCAACGGGTTCAACTATAGCCGACAATTGCCCGTACCAAAAACTTTTCGCCCCAGACAATCCGGCCCGGCGCAACGGCATAGACACGGCCACCCCTTCGGGAAAGTTTTGAATGCCAATGCCGATTGCCAGGGCCATGGCCCCGGCTACCGTGGCCGCAGGCAGGCCGGCGGCAGCTGCGCCAAAGGCCACGCCCACCGCCAATCCCTCGGGCACATTGTGTAAAGTGATGGCGAGAACCAACAAGGTTGTGCGCTGCCAGGTGGTTTCCATCCCTTCCGCCTCTGATAACGGCGCGCTGAGATGAAGATGGGGCAAAATTTGGTCAAGCCCCCGCAAAAAAACACCGCCCACCAAAAACCCAATCACCGCCGGCAGCCATGCCGGAAGCGGCTGGCGCTCGGCCATTTCCAGGGCCGGGGCCAACAACGACCAATAACTGGCGGCAATCATAACCCCGGCCGCAAAGCCGAGCATCCAATCCAGCAGTTTCCGGCTTAAGTTTTTGCCAAAAAGTCCCGTGGTTGCGCCCAGTGCTGTCATGGCCCAGGTGAATCCTGTGCCAATAAGTGTTTGCACGATGGGGTTAAAATTTTCTAAAAATTCTATCATCGGATTATCACTATTTTGAGACTATTGTTTTTAGCTAACAGCTTATTCGATTTAGCTATGAAGCATTTCGAGATACCCGCCAACTCAAGCCGCCTCGCCTGAAGTCAATATCTCATCTGAAATCACCGAACCTGCCGTCAGGTGCGATGATCGTGCCACAATACAACGTTGCAGTTTGACCATTTCACCCACAAAACTATCCCGGCCTATAATGGATTGCTCAATTTGCGCATGCTTTTCAATGACGGTGTGGTCTAAGACAACCGTGGGGCCATAGATGCTAACCCCCGGCTTGATCTCAACCTGAGGCCCTAAATAGATCGGCCCGCGCAGCACCACCTCCGCCCCGATGGTAACTTCTCCACCGGCCCACGCTTCGCCACCAAGGTGATGTCCCAGATTGATGTGGTTCACCTGGCCCTGCAATATATCAGCGGTAGCCTGCCTGTAATCTTTAATTGTGCCCATATCGCACCAATAACCAGCGGCAATGTACCCCAAAAGGGCGGCCTTTTTCCTCAGCATTTTGGGGAATATATCATCGGAAAAATCACATGCCTGCGGCTGCATGTAATCTAGCGCTTCGGGCTCCAGCACGTAAATGCCGGTATTGACAATATGGGAAACAACCTCTTCCGGGTCGGGCTTCTCAACAAATTCTGTAATGCGCCCGGTATTGTCGGTAAGCACGACGCCGTATTCCAATGGGTCAGCTTGATGGGCCAGGGCCAGCGTGGTCAGGGCTTGCTTCTTCCGGTGAAATTGCACCAACGCCGATAGATTAATATCGGTGATCAAATCGCCGCTGATCACTAAAAAAGGTTCATCATCAAGCAGTGACTGCACATTCTTTACCCCGCCGGCTGTTCCCAGCGGCGTGTCTTCAACAACATAGCGAATGGACATGCCCAACCGGCTGCCATTGCCAAAATAAAATTGAATTTGCTCGGCCAGATATTGCACGGTCATCACCACATCAGAAATATGGTGGCGTTTTAACAGGTTAAGCAGGTGGGCCAGTACCGGCTTATTGACCAGCGGGATCATCGGCTTAACATATTCGTCGGTGAGCGGTCGCAGCCGCGTGCCGGCCCCACCGGCCATAATTACTGCTTGCATCTTATGCTCTATCTCTCTAAACCAATTATTTTTATAAATTTGTTTTTGGCGGAACAATGATTTGGACCGCATTGGGCACTATTTTGACCCGGACAGGCGTTTGCCCAATAATGTCGCCATCTCCCTGAACAATTAGAGGACGACCGGCCTTAACCGTGACACTTTGCCTGGCGCTAAGATAATTCACATTCGGGTCTCGTTTGTGTTGATTTAAGATTGTATGCCAGGCTAATTGCAGATAATCCCAAATTGTCCGGGAGCGAACAATGACCACGTCCAGTTGAGCATCATCTGAACGAATATGGGGGCCCCATCGAAACATAGATGCGCCAAAGCTGCTAACGTTAGTTACGGCTATTTCGGAGGCCCAAACCTGATGATATTGGCCGTCAACACCAATGGTAAAACGCCGAGGCTGAATATTGAACAGGGCCAACAGCCCGGCCCAGACATAAGCCAGGCGCCCAAACCGGCGTTTATTTTTATATTCGGTATCGCGCATAATCAACGAGGTCAGGCCAATGGTGATATTGAGCAAGAGAAATCGGTCTTCCACCTGCATTGCATCCATGGTTTGCACGGCATGCCGGCCTACCAGTAGTTGCAAGGCAGGCTCTAAATCTAAAGGAATATTAAATTTGAGAGCCAGGGCATTGCCGGTACCCAGGGGGATAATGCCTAGCGGAATATCTGTATCAGCCAATCCACCGGCTACCCCCGCCACCGTACCGTCGCCGCCTGCTGCTACAAACAGGTTGAAACCCTGGTTTAAAGCTTGATGGACCACTTCGCTTAGATTTTCTTGACCGGTGGTTTCGTAGATGCTGTACGCCGGTACGTTATTATTGGAAAAATATTTGTTAAGCGCCTGGCGGACAGTATCAGCATTGGCATTGCCTGCCACCGGGTTAAATACAATGTAGATTTTGGAAGTATCGTTGGTTGGCATGGTGCTTACATCCAGGTACTTTATAGGGTTTCCCCCATTTATCATAAGGGGTAAGCCATAAATAAACCACACCTGATTGAGCGATTTTTAGGATACAAAAGGGCGATTTATGGACATCCACCTGGAACAGAAAGGGGGATAAATACTCAACCGGGTATCACCTACTTGAGCGAGGTAACCTACGTTTACCAAAGTTGGTTAATTACTATCATAACGTTTTTGACCAACCCTGCCCAGACTAAAATGGGTGATTTTGACATGCTAACTTGAGTTAACTTGGCCTAACTCGAATAGTTAAAGATGCACCAGAATTGGTTTACGGCAGTAATAGATTAGCTGGGCAATATCTGACCGGGTAGGGTCAATAGATTATATCCCCCAGTTGAGTAATAAAAAGATAGCTCGAAATTAGACCCAAAATCACCCAGGTTAGTATAGCCAGGTGAAAGTATATACCTTTATAATGAGAAGGAGCTAAAAATATTAACACACCAACCTTACAATACTAAATATTTTTTAAGGAGAGGATTATGCAACAACTTTATGAACAACTTGCAATAACCTTGGGGAATTATGTACCCAGCCTGATTGGCGCGTTAGTTATTTTGATTCTGGGGTGGTTGGCGGCCTGGTTGATTTCGGCCATTGTCCGGGGCGTATTAAAACACACCACCCTGGATAATCGTATTGCCGGTTGGGCCGGAATAGACAAAGACCAGAGCGGGTACCGATTAGAAAATACCGTGAGCAAAGTTATTTTCTACATTTTAATGATCTTTGTGCTGGTGGCTTTTTTCCAGGCCCTGGGTTTAACCATTATTACCGAGCCGCTTAACAATTTGTTGAATGTTGTCTTTGCCTACATTCCTAATCTGTTGGCTGCCGGAGCGTTATTACTGGTTGCCTGGATCATTGCTGCCGGGACAAAATTTGTTGTTTCTCGCGGTATCCAGGCCACCAAATTAGAAGAGCGCCTGACCAGCCAGGCCGATCTGGAGGAACCGGGACGGGTCCGGTTGAGTGACTCGCTGGCTAATGTAGCTTACTGGTTTATCTTTTTGCTATTTTTGCCGGCTATTTTGGGCGCTTTGAATATGGCGGGGTTATTAGACCCCGTGCAGGGCATGATCAATGAACTGCTCGCCTACCTGCCCAATGTGCTGGGTGCGGCTATTATTGTGTTGGTGGGTTGGTTTTTGGCCCGCATTATCCGGCAAATTGTTACCGGTTTGCTGGCCAGTTTGGGTACCGACCAATTGAGCGAACGCGTTGGCTTAAACAGAGTGGTTGGCGAGCAAAAGTTGTCGAGCATTGTCGGCACCGTAGTGTATGTGCTGGTGCTCATTCCCGTGATCATTGCCGGGCTGCAAGCCTTACAAATTGAAGCCATCTCTGCTCCGGCAACGAGCATGCTTAACACCTTGCTAGAAGCGGTTCCCGCTATATTTGGCGCAATGCTGGTGCTGGGCATCACTTACCTGATCGGTCGCCTGGTAGCTGGCCTGGTGAGCAATGTTTTGAGCAGCATTGGCTTTGACCGGATTTTATCCCTGATCGGTTTAGGCCGCGAACCGCAAGAAGGGCAACGAACCCCCTCAGAAATTGTGGGTTATTTAGTGCTAATTGGCCTGATGCTCTTTGCCACGGTCGAAGCTGCCGAACTGCTAGGGTTTGAGATTGTGGCCGTATTAGTCGCCGATTTCCTGGCCTTTGCCGGGCAAGTCATTTTGGGTCTGATCATTTTTGGCCTGGCGTTGTACCTGGGCAACCTGGCCTACAGTGTAATTATGAGCACGGTTAGAACAAATACAAATCTGCTGGCTCAAGCCGCCCGGCTGGCGATTATTGTTTTGGGCACCACTATGGCCCTGCGCCAAATGGATGTGGCCGAAGACATTGTGAACCTAGCCTTTGGCCTGTTACTCGGTGCTATTGCCGTCGCTATTGCGCTGGCCTTTGGCCTGGGCGCGCGCGATACGGCCGGGCGCGAAGTTGAGAGTTGGTTACAACAATTCCGGGGCGGTAGTTCCAGCAGTTCCATCGAAGAAAGATAATCTTATCTCGTCGCTCCTTTCAGGTAATCGCCATTCTTAAGAATGGCGGTTACCTGATTTTCTGGACCTACAAAAAACAAAATGCAGATTCAGTAGATCCAAATTTATCAGGTGACAGTCACTTAAAATGGCAAAAAAGGTGACTTCTTTTGAAAAATAGCTCTGAATTTCAGACCACAAGTGACTGTCACTTTGCCCTCTATCTAAAAATTGGATCTACTGAGACTATCTGATTTGATAGTCTCTTTTTCTACCTGCCAGATCAATTCATAAAGGACAAACGCTTGATGATAACCCAATGGCTTTACCAGAAAGATTCCGGCAATGGATCAAATAACAATGACAACGCTCAAAATGAACCAGAGGTTTTGATCAACCTGCATGATGTGGTCAAAAAATATTACACCGCAGCGGGCGATTTTACAGCGTTACAGAAGATCAACTTACAGGTGAATCCGGGCGAGTACCTGGCCGTGGTCGGTAAATCGGGCAGTGGTAAATCTACCCTCATCAATATGATCACCGGCATTGACAAACCTACCGCCGGTGAGGTAATTGTCGGCGGCGTAGACGTGCCCACCCTTTCCGAGGGCAAAACCGCCGAGTGGCGCGGGCGCAACGTGGGCGTGATATTCCAATTTTTCCAACTCCTGCCCACCCTGACCGTGTTAGAAAACGTGATGCTGCCCATGGATTTTTGCAATATGTACAATATGGGCCAACGCCGCGAACGGGCCATGCGCCTGCTGGATCAGGTGGGATTGGCCGATCATGCCGACAAGCTGCCCTCGGCGGTATCCGGCGGCCAGCAGCAGCGCGTCGCCATTGCCCGCTCATTAGCCAACGACCCGCCCCTGATTGTGGCCGACGAGCCGACCGGCAATCTCGATTCGGAAACCTCCGATACCATTTATCAGCTTTTTGAAGATCAGGTGGCCGAGGGCAAAACGTTCCTGATCGTCTCGCACGACCCCGATTTGTCCAAACGGGTGGAGCGAATTATCACCCTGAAAGACGGCCAGATCATTCACAAGCCGCCATCTGCCGTGGGTGAGGGGCCGGCTTGACATGCTGCGAACTCGTTGGCACAAAGTTTTACGGGATCTCTGGTTTAACAAAACGCGCGCAACATTGGTGATTTTGTCCATTGCCGTGGGCGTTTTTTCGGTGGGCGCCATTGCCAGTTCGCAAATAATGCTGTCGCGCAACCTGGCCGAAAGTTACAACGCCTCCAACCCGGCCCACGCTACCATTATCACTCAAGATGCCTTTGGCGACGATCTGGTGAGCAGCGTGCGCAATATGCGCCAGGTGGCGGCGGCCGAAGCCCGGGGCGCGGTAAACGCCCGCTTGCGGACCGGCCCGGAAACCTGGCAGAGCCTGCGGCTGGTCGCTGTCCCCGATTACGAAGATATGGACATTGACAAAGTGCGCCCGGAACAAGGCGCTTGGCCCCCGCCGGACGACGCCATGTTGATTGAACGTTCGGCCCTGGGTTTGACCCAGGCGCAAGTTGGCGATATGGTGCGCGTTAAAACCCCTGATGATCAGGAACGGGATATTCGCATTGCCGGGCTGGCCCACGATCTTTACGCCGCCGTTTACGTGCTAGACGGCACGGCCTACGGTTTTATTAATTTTGACACCCTGGAATGGCTCGGGCAGCCGCGTGATTACAATGAGTTGAGAATTCGGGTGGCCCGTCAAACCGGCAACCGGGCGCACATCAAGGCCGTAGCCAACGAGGTGCAGGATCAGGTGGAAGAAGCGGGGCATGCGGTGCTGTTCACGTTTGTGCCGGAGCCGGGCGAACACCCGCTTAATTATATTATCCAGGCGGTCTCGCTGCTGTTGGGCGTGTTGGGTGTGCTGGCGCTTTTTTTAAGCGGGTTTTTGGTCGTCAATATCATTTCGGCCCTTCTGGCCCAGCAAACCCAAGAAATTGGCATAATGAAAGCCGTGGGCGCGCGCACCGGCCAGGTTTTTAAACTCTATTTGTTGATGGTAATTATTTTTGGCGTATTGGCCCTGGTGGTAGCCGTGCCGCTGGGCGCAGCCGGGTCTTATGGCTTTACCCTGTTGATGGCCGGTTACTTTAATTTTGACATCACCTATTTTCAGGTTCCCCTGTTGGTTTTGGCCCTGGAAGTAGGGGTGGGGCTGCTGGCGCCGGTGCTGGCCGGGTTTTATCCCATTTTGGCCGGCACGCGGTTAACCGTGCGCCAGGCCATCAACGAATACGGCCTGGGACAGGGGCGGTTTGGGGCCAGTGCTATTGACCGCTGGCTCTCGTCGGTGCTGTCCAACCGCGCTCTGGAACGATTTTTCTCCCGGCCCCTGCTGATTTCTCTACGCAATACCTTTCGCCGCAAAAAACGGCTGCTGCTGACGCTGACCACCCTGGTTCTGGCCGGGGCTATTTTTATCGGCATTTTTAGCGTGTACGCCTCATCAATGAAAACGCTGGATCAATGGCTGCAATATTTTCAATACGATATTTCGGTGTTGTTCAACCAGGCGTACCGGGCCGAGAATATTGAGCCGGAAGTGTTGAACATTCCCGGTGTATCCGCCGCCGAAAGCTGGGGCTTTTATACCACCCGCCGGGTGCGCCCAGACGGCAGCCACAGCGCCAACGTGATTTTATTGGCCCCACCGGCCAACAGTACTTTGATCGAGCCGAGTGTGGTCGAGGGCCGCTGGCTGCTGCCGGAGGATGAAAAGGCCGTGGTGATCAATACCATTATGCTGCGCGATGAGTCAAACCTGGCCGTGGGCGATGAAATTGTGCTCAAAATTGAGGGCGACAAAACCACCTGGACCATTGTCGGCATTACCGAAGGTGGCTCGGTAACGGCCACGGTGTTTATCAATTATGTCGCCTTTAGCCGGGCGCGAGACGACATTGGCACGGCGCGCTGGCTGGCTATTGAAACCACGCAGCACAGCGAGGCCTTTCGCTCGGATGTGGCCCAATCGTTGGAAACATATTTTGACTACATTGGCTTGCCCATCAACATGATTGTTACCCTGGGGCAGGAACGGGAGGAAGCCGAGGCTATTTTTCAGGCGGTGGTGGCGCTGCTGCTGGTGATGGCGGCGCTGTTGGCCGTGGTCGGTGGCATGGGGCTGACCGGCACCATGAGTATCAACGTGCTGGAACGGCGGCGCGAAATTGGCGTGATGCGCTCGATTGGCGCGTCAAACGGCGCGGTGTTGAAACTGGTAATGGTGGAGGGCATGCTCATTGGCCTGCTCAGTTGGCTGCTGGCTATGCTGCTGGCCATACCCTTGAGCGGCGTGCTCAGTTACGCCGTGGGGCAGGCGTTGCTGCAAACGCCTTTTGATTATGCCTTTTCCATAGAAGGCGCGCTGCTGTGGTTGGCGTTGGTCGTTGTTATATCGTTAATAGCCAGTTATATTCCTGCCCGCAATGCTTCGCGGCTGACCGTGCGCGAAGTTCTGGCTTACGAATAATGTTTTTGATACTGAGGCGGCCTGGAGCAGGGCATGGTTCAAATTAATGTGTGGACGGTTTTTCTGGCCGCGCTGATTACCGCGTTGGCAACCGGGCTGGGAGCTATTCCCCTTTTGTTTGTTAAAGGTATTGGTCACCGCTGGTTGGGCATTGCCAATGCCGTGGCCGCCGGCCTGATGCTTGGGGCCAGCCACGGGCTGATCACCGAAGGCATGCGCCATAGCCTGGCACGAGCGCTGGCCGGTATGGTCATTGGCATGCTCTTTATGGTTGTCACCCACAAAATATTGGAAGGGCGAGAGGATTTGCAGGTTGGCGCGTTGCAGGGCGCCGGCGCGCTGAAAGCATTTATGATTTTGGGCGCGATGACGTTGCACTCTTTTTCTGAAGGGGTGGGAGTGGGTGTGTCTTATGGCGGGGGGCAAGCCCTGGGTGAGGTTATTACCGTAGCCATTGCCGTCCACAATATTCCCGAAGGTTTAGCTATTAGTCTGGTGATGGTGCCGCGCGGCATATCGGTGGGGCGGGCCGGCTTGTGGAGCATTTTTTCCAGTTTGCCCCAACCGCTAATGGCCGTACCGGCTTTTCTTTTTGTCACGCTCTTCAGGCCGGTTTTGCCCGTGGGGCTTGGTTTTGCCGCCGGGGCGATGATCTGGATGGTATTTGCCGAACTGATGCCCGATGCCTTTGAGGATACTTCCGGCAATGCCATAGCTATCGCTGTAACCGCTTCAATTATGGCGATGTTGCTGTTTCAAAAACTATTAACGTAGCTCGCGTGAGTTACCCTGAGTTAAGCAGCAAAATGTTAACCAACTGGGCGATAAGACAAGTTACCCGTTCGAGTAATCAAAAAAATAAAATTTCCACTTACAAGAGCTACTCAAAGATAGCTCTTTTTTTTAAAAAAATCACTCAAACTGGTATGGGCAAAGCCTCGCTAACACGATACAATAAAAGAAATATTGGAATGGAGGTATAAATGCGCTTAAACGGTAAAAAAATTGCAATATTTGTAGAAGATTTATTTGAAGATCTGGAATTTTGGTACCCCTATTACCGGCTAAAAGAAGAGGGGGCCAGCATAACCGCTATTGGCCCTAAAGCCAGGAGCTATACCGGTAAACACGGCGTCCCTGCTACTGCCGATGTTGGTATTGATGAGGTGAATGCCAAAGAGTTTGACGCCCTCGTTATCCCCGGTGGCTATTCACCCGACAAAATGCGACGGACCCCGGCCATGGTTGAATTTGTCAAACAAAGTCACCTGGCAGGCAAGCTGGTGGCTTCTATTTGTCACGGTCCCTGGATGCTGGCCTCGGCAGAAATTATCAACGATACCAAATTGACCAGCTTTTTCTCCATTAAAGACGATATGATACACGCGGGAGCCGATTGGGTTGACGAAGAGGCGGTCTTTGATAATAACATTATCACCTCTCGTAACCCGGATGACCTGCCTGCCTTTTGCCAAAAGATTATCGTCGCCCTGGGCTAGGCACTTATCAGTAAAAAGCTTGTTTTTTGTGCAAGGAAATTGATCATTGAGCCGGGCAGGAAGCCAATTGTGGAATAATAACCAATTCTCGCAATTTGAGAGCCATGGTAGCCACGGTTCGTCCGAAATCAGTAAGATAATAGCGATAACAATTTCCGGCACGTTTAATGACCCCGTGCATGCGCAAGCGTTTGAACAAGCGGGTGATTTGACCGGCGTTTTTGTCAGGCAAGTGTTGACGCAGCATCTTGTTGGAGAAACCTTTGAGGGCAAACTCACCGTTGAGCAAGAGGCGAAATAAAGAGGTGTCCTCCTCAGAGAGAAGATTGAAGCCCTTGTAACGGCGATTGTTTTCCTGGCGTGTTTTAGTCAGATGTTGCAGGTTTTGCAGTCCGGCATCGGGGGTATCGATTTCGGAGATAAATTTCAGATAACGTTTGTGAACGGCCAATTCTCATTAAAAGGAATCGTAGTTTACCGCGAAGCAATGCCTGTGTGGCAATACTTTGTTTTGATTCCTTTGCTATTGATATGGAACTTCTTCTGGTTCAGAGCACTGGCACCGCTCGATGGGTTTCTGGCCCAGAATGTCTTCTCTTGGTTGCCCGATTGGTTCTTTGGTGGCAGTCTAAGCCAGTATTCTCGTCCGACGCTGCTGGCGACATTCTTTTTCTTGCTGTTGACAACCGGCATTGCCGCCCCCATTGTTGAGATCAATTACCTGGTGATAGACACTCGAAACTGGTTACCGGGTCGAAAAGTACTCCTTGCGCCAACATGGATAGAGGCGGTATCGTGGCCGGGGCGACAGGTTTATATAGACCTGGCCCAGGAAACCATCAAAAATAGTCCCGAGTACGACCCCTCCACGCCGATCAACGAAGTATACGAAGAACGACTGTACGATTTTTATGGTCGTCCCAGGAACTAGCTGAACAGAACAGAAAGGATAGCTGACCATGTTACGCAGTGTTAAAGAATTAAAAAATTATACCCTGCAAGCCAAAGATGGTGAGATTGGCCTGGTTGTGGACCTGTACTTTGATGACGACCAATGGACGATACGCTATCTGGTGGTAGACACCGGCAAATGGCTGCCGGGACGCCGGGTCCTCATCAATCGTTTGGTACTGGGTCAACCGGATTGGCAGTCTCATGTATTCCCTGTATATTTAACCAAGGAACAGGTGAAGAACAGCCCGGATATTGATTTAGCCCAACCTGTTTCTCGGCAAGCAGAGATAGATTTGGTGCAGCACTATCAATGGCCCATTTATTGGTCTATGCCGGGTGGGATTTATCACCTGGGGGTG
>JAFGDY010000059.1 GCA_016931895.1 Anaerolineae bacterium | reverse complement strand
TCTGTTTATTGGCTACTTTATCCTGGAAGGCTTTGATTTTGGGGTGGGTATTCTGCTGCCCTTCCTGGGCAAAAACGATCAGGAACGCCGAATGGTTATCAACACCATTGGCCCCTTCTGGGACGGCAACGAGGTTTGGTTAATTACTGCCGGCGGCGCAATTTTTGCCGCCTTTCCCCATTGGTACGCCACCATGTTCAGCGGCTTTTACCTGGCTCTGGTGCTTATGCTCTTTGCCCTGATTTTCCGCGGTGTGGCCTTTGAGTTTCGCAGCAAAGATAAATACCCTCCCTGGCGCAAAACCTGGGATTGGTGTCTCTTTGGCGGCAGTTTTGTCCCGGCGCTGTTGTGGGGCGTGGCGCTGGGCAACCTGCTGCACGGCGTAAAAATTGACGAAAACATGATTTATGTTGGCACTTTTTTTGACCTGCTCAATCCCTACACCTTGCTTGGCGGGCTGACCACCCTGGCCGTGTTTACGTTGCAGGGGGCCATTTTCCTGACCCTTAAAACCAAAGACGGCCTTGACGCGCGAGCCGTTGCCGCCACCAAAAAGGTGGGGCCGGTAGCCACGGTGCTGGTTTTTGCCTTTGTTATTGCCACCTACTTTGCCACCGATGCTTTTACCCGCCTGGGCATCAACCCCGGCATCATTCCCCTCGCCGCCGGTGGCGCCCTGTTGGCGGCGGGCTGGTTCATCCACCATAACCGGCCTGGCTGGGCCTTTGTGATGAATTGTTTAACCATCGCCCTCTCCACCCTGACCATCTTTATGGCTCTGTACCCCCGGGTCATGGTCTCCAGCCTCAACCCCGCCTGGAGCCTGACCATCTACAACGCCTCCTCCAGTCCGTACACCCTGACTGTAATGAGCATTGTGGCCCTGATTTTTGTGCCAATTGTGTTAGCCTACCAGGGCTGGACTTATTGGGTCTTCCGCCAGCGTATCGGGCGTGAAACCGAGTTAGAGTACTAATGGACACCACCGAATACACCCGGGACGGCTATGTTATCCGCACCGACAAAAGAAAGCTGGACCTGAACGTCGTTCACGCCTACTTGAGCCAGAGGTCATATTGGGCGCAGGGACGCTCAATGAAAACCGTCATTAAATCCATTAAAAATTCGCTCTGTTTTGGCCTGTACGACCAGCAAGACAACCTGGTTGGTTTTGCCCGCGTGGTTACCGATTACGCTACCTTTGTCTGGTTGTGCGACGTGTTTATCCTGGAGTCGCACCAGGGGCAAAACCTGGGCAAATGGCTGATTGAGGTTGTCACCAACCACCCCGATTTAAAGAATCTCAGAAACTTTTTGCTGGCCACCCGCGACGCGCACGAGCTTTACCGCCGCTACGGGGGATTTGAAAAGTTGGAAAACGCGGATAGATGGATGATGCGTCCTCGTAAATGAACCTTGGTCCGGTTGAAAATGTTCAGTAAACGCCTCTGGCGGCAAGCTCGCTCAAGCCAACTCAACCTGATTCTGACCATCACTTTGAGTTTGCTGGGAGGGATGGTAATCATCGGCCAGGCGTATTACTTAAGCCGGGTTATCAGCCGCGTTTTCCTGGAACAACATACGCTGGTTGAGGTGCAGCCCTTGTTGCTGGCGCTGCTGGTTTTGAGCGTGGCTCGCGCCGCTTTCACCTGGTCCGGCCAGGTAACGGCCCAGCGCGTGGCCGGACAGGTCAAAAGCAACCTGCGCAACCGCCTGACCGCCCACCTGCTGGCGCTTGGCCCAACCTACACCCACGGCGAGCGCAGCGGCGAACTGGCCAACACCGCCGTACAAGGCATAGAGGCCCTCGAGGCCTATTTTAGCCAATACCTGCCCCAATTAGCCACAGCCGCCCTGATCCCTCTGACCATCTTGATGGTTGTTTTTCCCCTGGATCCCACCACCGGCCTGGTGCTGCTGTTCACCGCCCCCTTGATCCCCATCTTTATGGCCCTCATCGGCCACCAGGCCGATAAAATGACCCGGCGACAGTGGACCGCCTTAAGCCGGATGAGCGCCCACTTTCTGGATGTGCTGCAAGGTTTGGCTACGCTTAAAATCTTGGGTCGCAGCCGCGCGCAATCCAAAACCATTGCCCAGGTCAGCTACCGTTTTGGGCAAACCACCATGAGCGTGCTGCGGGTGGCCTTTCTTTCCGCCCTGGTGCTGGAATTGGTAGCCACTCTCAGCATCGCTATTGTGGCCGTGGAAATCGGTCTGCGCTTGCTCTATGGCCGGTTCATCTTTGCCGAGGCTCTGTTCATTCTTATCCTGGCCCCGGAATTCTACCTTCCTCTCCGCCTACTCGGCGCGCGTTTTCATGCGGGTATGTCTGGCGTGGCCACGGCGCAACGCATCTTTGCTGTGCTCGACACGCCTTTGCCCCCCTCTGCCACTCAGAGAGGGGGTAGGGCAGAGGACATTCCCCCCCCTCCCTTCACCCTGTGCTTCACCAACGTCCACTACGCTTACGACGATGGCCGGCGCCCGGCCCTCAACGGTATCTCCCTGACCATCTCTGCCGGTCAAAAGGCGGCCCTGGTGGGGCCAAGTGGAGCTGGCAAAAGCACGGTGGCGAATTTGCTCCTGCGTTTTATTGACCCGCAACAGGGCAGCATCACGGTAAACGGCATCTCTCTTTCAGCCCTTGACTTATCAGGCTGGCGGACACAGGTAGCTTGGGTGCCGCAACACCCCTATCTCTTCCCCGGCACCATCGCCGAAAATATTCGCCTGGCCCGGCCCCAGGCCGATTTAGCGGCAGTGAGGCAAGCGGCTCAACTGGCCTCCGCCGCTCCCTTTATTGAAGCTTTGCCCCAGAGCTACGATACCTTGATTGGCGAGCGCGGTTTGGACCTAAGCGGCGGCCAGGCCCAACGACTGGCCCTGGCCCGCGCCTTTTTAAAAAACGCGCCCTTTCTTATTCTGGACGAAGCCACGGCTAACCTTGACCCCGATCACGAACTGCAAATTCAGGCGGCTATGCAACGGCTGCTGCAAAATCGCACCGCCCTGATCATCGCCCACCGGCTCAATACAGTGACTACGGCTGATAACATCTTGGTAATGCAGGCCGGCCAAATTGTGGAAAGCGGCGCGCACGACACCCTGCTGGGCCAGTCAGGCTTATACCGCCAATTTGTGACCGCCAATTTGTGACCGTCAATTTGTGACCGTCAATTTGTGACCGTTTATGGAGAAACCTAAAACTGTAACAATGCCCACCTCCTTACGCTTGCTCAAACTTATCGCTCCCTGTAAATGGTGGTCAGCTTTGGCCGCGCTACTGGGCTTTGCCACCATTGGCAGCAGCATTGGTCTGATGGCTACGTCGGCCTATCTTATCTCTAAGGCGGCCCTGCACCCTTCCATTGCCGCACTGCAAGTGGCCATTGTGGGCGTGCGATTTTTTGGCCTGAGCCGGGGCGTGTTCCGCTATTTGGAACGTTACGTTTCGCATCAAACCACTTTCCGGCTACTGGCCCAACTGCGGACATGGTTCTACCAGCGTCTGGAACCCCTGGCCCCGGCCCGGCTGGGGCAATATCGCAGCGGCGATTTGCTCACCCGCATTGTGGCCGACATTGAAAGCCTGGAACACTTTTATGTGCGGGTGATTGCGCCGCCGGTGGTGGCCGGGCTGGTGGCCGGGTTAATGTGGCTTTGGCTGGCTTCTTTTGACGTCTGGCTGGCCATCACCACGTTAGGCTTTTTGCTGCTGGCCGGGATAGGCATCCCCCTTTTGACGCACTGCTTGAGCCGGAACATCGGCCCACGCCTGGTAACTACCCGCGCCGAGTTGAACGCCACTCAAATTGAGGGTATCCAGGGCCTGGCCGATTTGCTTGTTGTTGGCGGCGCAAACCGCCATCAAAAAAAAGTACGGCATTTGAGTGGCCGGTTAATCAAGTTGCAAGAACGTATGGCCCGCATTACGGGCTTACACACGGCTCTCTCCGGCCTGCTCGTCAATTGGGCCACCATCGCCCTTCTGCTGGCCGCCATTCCCCTGGTCAACCGGGGGCAGGTGAATGGCCTTTACCTGGCGGTGTTGGCCCTGGCGGTTATGGCCAGCTTTGAGGCAGTGATCCCATTGCCGGAAGCCTGGCAGCACCTGGCCGCAAGCCTCAAAGCCGCAGACCGGCTCTTTGAAATTGTTGACGCCGAGCCAGAGATACCGGCCATAACCGCGACCTCGCCGCAGCCGCAAGATTGCGGTTTGAGGGTCAAAGATTTGCGCTTCCGCTACCGGCCGCAAGACCCGCCAGCCCTCAACGGCATCAGTTTTGAGTTACCCCCTGGCCGCTGCCTGGCGATTGTTGGCCCAAACGGGGCGGGCAAGTCAACCCTGGTCAATTTGTTACTGCGATTTTGGGAGTATCAGGCCGGGGAAATTTATTTGGGCGGGCACAATTTACGCCGGTACCGGCCCGAGGACATTCGGCGGTTGATGGGCGTTGTTTCGCAGCGAACGCACTTGTTTAACGGAACTATCAAACAAAACCTGCTTTTGGCCCGGCCCGAGGCCAGCGATGAGGAATTGATTCAAGCCGCCCGCCAGGCTCAACTGCATGCGTTCATCCAGGCTCTGCCCCAGGGCTACGATACCTGGATTGGCGAACAGGGTTTGCGCTTGAGCGGCGGCGAGCGGCAAAGGCTGGCTATCGCCCGCGCCCTGCTCAAAGATGCGCCCCTCCTGATTTTGGACGAACCAACCACCCACCTGGACCCGCTGGTGGAACAAGAGATCATGCGCACCATCCAGACCTTGCGGCAAGGCCGGACCACGTTGCTCATCACTCACCGCCTGCCCGGCCCGGAAACAGCCGATGAAGTATTGGTACTGCAAGCGGGGCGGGTTGTTGAACAAGGCCAACCCCAGGAGTTGTTGCAGGCCAAAGGAGTCTATTGGCGGATGCAACAACTGCAAAAAGCGCATGCGATTGTTTAGGGGGCGTGATCAGTTTCAACCCATCAACTCCTTCCGCTTTCTATAATTTAAGACGGACGACGATAATCTCAGACCACAAATTAGTGCCCCCAAAAGTATCTCGTATTTAGACAAAGTAAACTAACCTGGTCGAAGCCAGGGATTGAATTTGAACCTTAACAATCGAGTTTCAGGCCAATATTCT
>JAFGDY010000058.1 GCA_016931895.1 Anaerolineae bacterium | reverse complement strand
TCAGGAAAAGAAGCCTGCCCTTAAGCTTACTCCTGAACAATTAGCTCTTTTCCCTGACTTCATTTAGTTATCCCGAACTCAGGTTAGGTACGTATTTTTGGGACTGGTCTTTTTGGGTTTTGCCCTGGGGTATGCCGGCTGGCGATTCGACCAAGCGATTTGGATTAGTATGGCGGTGGCTATCGCCGGGCTGGGGATTGCGGCCGGCGGGGTGGAAGATATGATCACCCGCTATGTGAGCCTGTCTTATCATGAAGAAGGGTACCGGGCGCAAACCTACAGCGGGTTAAGCGCCGTGTTGTTTGGCGTGATGTGGATTGTGGTGGGGCTGGCTTTATTTGGGGGCGGCCTGGCTTATACGGTTGGTTTGGGCGAGTTGGTGTGGCATTATGTGCAGGCGCATCCCGGCCCCATTTTAGTTTTGGCCGGGCTGGCGATGATGGCCTATGGCGGCGTGGAAACGCTGGGAGCCAGAGAAGACACATTATCCGCGTCGTTTTGGAATTTTTTGGGCAGTGTGCCCGCCCGCATTTTTGGCCTTATACTCATATTTGCCGGGCTGGTGGCGTTAACTGCCGGAACGTTGGAACTGGTTGCGCCCAATAGCTTTGATGCGATGGTGGCGCGATTGAGCGACATATTACTGCCGCAGATACCGGAATAATAGAGGAAGTTATGAAAACAGGAAAAGTTGTCCAAATACTCAGCAGCTTGCTGTTTATTCTGATCGGTATGTTCTGTTGTGTGGGGAGCAGCATTGTTACTTTGTCACGTGACGATGCCAGCATTGAATTATTTAATATCTCTATCGGCCTGGGCCAGAGAACTGCCGGAGATTTCAATTGTTTCTGGCTTGTATTGGTATTTATTCCAATTATGTTTATAGAAACGGGGTTGTGGTGGAACCGTCGTAGCTGGGAGATGAAAACTGATGAGATGGCCTTGACGGATAACGCCTGGTCAAAATTTGCCCGCCAATTTGCCCGTTACCAGGGAATCAAGGATTTGCTATTGAATATCGCGGGGCTGTTTGTTTTATCGTTTGCCCTGCCGGCAATTACCATAGCTTTGATATGGTTGGGAATAAAAGGCCAATTGGCCCTGTCCATTCCCTTTGTGATGATCGCGGTAGTTTTTACCGGCTACCTTTTGTTGCGTTTCCCTTTGATCCTGGTTTGGCAGCAATTGGGTTTGGATAAACGGACCACAAAACTTTTGCGCTGGCGGCAACCAAAATATGAGTTATTGCATGAAGGGGTTATGATTGATCCCGCTATTCCTCCACCTATCGGCGGCAAACAATATCGCCGGGATTATAAATTTCAGGTGGGCTTTGCCGAGATTGATGAAATTCGTGAATTTTCATCCTACCCTGAAGCGCAAACATTTATGGCCTACTCAGTTGGCCCCAATTTGAATCTGGCCGTCAGGCAAACCAAAGACATGGCCCGTTTTGTGAAGGGAGAAATTGACCGGCCCAGGGTTTATGTGCAACGATCAGGTGTTGGCAAAATTGTGTTGCTGCGCGGCTCGGAATTATTCTACTTGCTCGGTTTTGATACCGACGATGTTAGCGACTTGTTGCGAGCCTTCCAACAATTTAAGAGCAGGTAAAATTTATGGTTTGGCTTGTGGATGAATAGTAAAAGTGGCCTCAGTTACCTCTGAGGCCACTTTTTTTAGTGCCGATTTTACTGAGGAAGTTTCGTTAAGACCTTGGCAGCAACTTGCTTGTTGAACTCCAAGGCCGCCGTTCCCTCAAGTTCCGGATTAACAATGCCAACAAGGATCATAAACGGCCCTTGAAAGATGGTTAGTTGTTTGACGGAACTCTCCCAACCGCCATAGTCACCGACCCCGGCCACAACCTCCATTTTGTAGTCATCGCCCAGAGTCTCTTTTAATTCGGCTTCATAGAGGGCAAAGGCTTCTGCGCCGGTCACGTCTCGACCGTGCGGCATAAGGGTGACCCCCAGACTAAAGTTCTTTTCCGGGGAATAGTAATTGCATATTGACATCCAGTGGTTGAATTCTTCCTCTTCTCGATGTGTTTCCTGCGGTTCGTCAACAGAAGCCCCAATCAGCGTTTCCACCTCGGCCTTTGTCAAAAGTTCGCAGGCCTGCACCGGGTTTGGGAGAGTTGAGCTTTTTGATGATGATCCTTGCCCGGCCCCACAGCCAACGATTAAAGCTGAAAGAGATAAGAGCATCAGTAGCCAGATGGTAAGACATTGTTTTTGAGCCAGGATGAATACTTTTGCCTTGATCGAAAATAACTGTTTCATTGGTATCTCCTTTTAGGCCGGGTATGGTTGACGGTGCCGGTTCACCGCTAAGTTGGTTAAAATAGAAATCTCTCAAAATGATAATTTTGACTGGTTGTGATAAATCTATTGGGTTATCACACCATAATAAAGCTTGTTATCCGGACTCACCCAGACAAAGTGTCGTTGGCCTTGAGCGTCCACGGCCAGGGTTGTTTTGCCGCGCTGCAAAATACCGGCGGAAGCATCCACATCGGCCATGGGGCGGGGTTCGCTCCAGGTATTGTCTGCCTGCTGTTGGGTATACATTAATTTGTTTTCTTGGCTCCAGATAACGTGGGCCAGACCATCCGGTCCTACGGTCAGGATGGCCTCGCCATGCACCACCGGCGATATTTCAACCGGCGGCTGCCAGCCTTGATCGGGCAACCACCGGCGATAAAAAACACCGTTGTGGCCGGTCCAGGCCAGGTGCAGGCTGCCCTCCTGGCCCAACATTAATTGCGGCGTGAACCACGGGCGGGTATGTTCATCCGTCAAAACCTCGGGGTTTGACCATGTTTGACCGTCATTAGAAGAATGATAACTTAACGGGCCGCCCATTTGTTGCCAGACCAGGTGATACCGGCCGGACGGATCAACCGCCACCGCAATTTCTTCAACCACGTTATCAAACTCATCCGGCGTTAGCGGGGTGTTGTCAAAATAAAGCAAAAACCCGTTGCGGTCGCCGGCTATATGCCGACTACCGTCCGGGGCAAAAACCACCTGTGCGTTCTCCTCGGTCACCAGTTCGGGGTCCGACCAGGTGGTTTCGGCCAGGCAACGCAAGTAGGTGGCGCGATTGTCGTTAATAAAACCATGCAAGACCAGGCACAATTGCCCATCGGGCCGACGCATCAGGGCGGTGAGGTCGGGGTCAAACTTGTCGGGCTGGGCCGTGCTCAACCGTTGGGGCGCTGCCCAAACACCGTCGGGCGGGCGCTGGGCGTAGAGCACTTTTTCAGCCGTGGTCGAACTGCCCTCGTAAATTTCTTGCTTCAGCAGTAGGTGCAGTTCCTCGTTGGGGTCGGCGCTGAGTTTGAGTTGCTCAAAGGCGCTGCCCGGTTCGTCAAAAATCAGGCTTGACTCAAAATCTGGTGCGGGCGCGTCAACCGGTTCTGCCGGAGTCGCCTGAGTCGGCGGCACTTGAGTTGGCATGGGTGGAATTTCTGGGGCGATATTTGCCACAGACTGGTTATTGAGTAGGTAGTAATAATAATAGCCCCCGGCGCCAAAAAGAGCCACACAAATGCACAACAATAACGCCACCAACATAAGGATGATAAAGGTTTGGTTCTTGTTCATGATGATTGAAATTCCTTTCCAAAATTATTGATGATCAATAAAAAAATTTTCAACTGTTTGCTTCCCCGGTAGTTTCCGAGGATTGGCCGCGCTGTAGCCGCCAGTGGATGAAGTCATTCAAATCAACCAGGGAAGCAAAGTACAACCGCTGCCCCGACGGCACATGTTCAACCAACCCTCGCCAGGATGGGTCGGCCAAATGGCTTGGCTCTAACCACATGCGCACCACAAAAAGATGTTGAGGGCGCCGGGTATTTGGTGCTGTCAAAGTAACCTCCAGCAATTGTTATTTTCAGGGCCAAGTATAACCGTGCCGGCGTCCCAAAAGCGTCCCAAATAAAAAACCTGCCGGATTTATCAAATTCGGCAGGTTGTCAAACAGATTGAGCCGATGAATCGGCCCGATTAATCGAGCCAGCTACCGTCTTTATATGCGGCCAAAATTTCCTGGTTAAAGCGAAGTTGGATGTAGGTTTGCCGGGTTTCATCATCAGGGATGGCGGCCAGTTTTGTTTGCAAACGCGCGTAGGCGGCCTGCAAAAACTCGTTGGCCTGCGCGGGGTTGCCCAACGCATAGTAAGTTTGGGCCGACACCCACAACACCTGTTGAGGATAAAGCAGAGAGGGTTCATCAGCTTGCAGAATGTCCAATAATTCAGCGCAAGTTTGTTGCGCCGCGGCCGGGTTATTTTGACGCAGATAGGCCAGCGCCAGTTGGCACAAATCATTAACGGTATCAACGGGCCGGGTTTCCATTGACCGCCGCAGAGCTAAGGCGGTTTGCAGGTGGGTAATAGCCTGGTCAATTTCACCCAGCTCGCGTTCGGCCTCGCCGAGATTGCCCAGGGCATTGGCCTCAATGTGCACGGTTTGCAATTGCCGGGCCAAATTGAGGCTGGCCTGGGCAGCGGATTTGGCAGCCGGGTAATCCTCTTGATACAAAGCAACTGCGCTCAGGTTGAGGGTGCTGAGCATTTGCCCGCGCACATCCTGCAATTGTTCAAATAGTTGGTGGGCCTGGGCAAAAGCGTGGCCGCCTTCCTCATAGCGGCCCAGGCTTACGCTCAAAATGCCCATATTCATGAGCACCGCGGCTTGCCCCTGCAATTTATCTAGCCTGGCATAGAGCGTTTTAGCCCGATTATAATATTTGAAAGATTGGGGAATATCAAACAGCCGGTTTGCCACCGAGCCGAGTAGTTTTTGGGTGTCGGCCTCGCCTTCCAGATAACCTGTCTGTTGGCATAAATCCAACGCTTGTTGGCATAATTCCTCACAGGTGTTGTAGTTTTTCTGCACAAAAGCCGCATGGGCCGCCACGTAGATCACCCGGAACAACAACAGGTAATTGGCCTCAGTTTCGGCCAGATTTCGCGCCTGCTGCACTAGCGGCATCACCTCGTTCAGATGGCCGCGCTCGGTGGCCAGTTGGGCCAGCGTGCAGCAACATTTTACTTCACCTTTGCGGTTGTTTAAGGAACGATATGTATTGAGCGCCTGCGGCAACAATTCCCCGGCGCGGTCATATTCGCCGGTGGACAGCAGATAAATAGCCTCTACCCGGAGCGTGTTGGCCTGCCAGTTAGGGTTATCCAGACAGGCGGCATAGCCTTTGAGTTGTTCGATCAGCGTGGCCTCCTCATCACGCTGCCCCAGGGCATGCTGCAAACCAATCCGACGCATCAACAATTCGCAGTAACATTCATTGTCGTTCAGGATGCCGGCTAATTGCGCCAATTCGGCCAGGTCGGTTTGCTGTTGTTCACGTTGTCCCCGGCGGTGATAAATGCTCTCACGCAGTAGCAATAAATCCCAACGTAAACGAGGCCGGGTGGTTAAGGCCAGGCCTTGGGTCAGAAACTCCAGGGCCTCGTCGTCGGCAAAAATGGTCAGGGCGCGTTGGGCCGCCTGGTGGTAATGATGTGCTGCCTCTTCGGGCAAACCACCCTGCTCAAAATGGTGGGCCAGATAACCGGCCATCTCGTCAAGCCGATCGCCATGCAGGTCGGCCAGCACCTGCCCAATGCGGCGATGCCGCCGGCGACGCACGTCGGCGGGAATATTCGCGTAAAGGGTGGCCTGCGTGAGCTGGTGGGTGAAGGCAAAATCAAAACGACGCCCTTTACTGCGCTCCCGCACCAGGTAATGATCCAGTAATTCATCCAGGGCAGCCAGCGCCGCGCCTTCATCCCAGCCGCCGGTTTCGCGGACCAGATCAAGATCAAAATTGGGGCCAATCACCGCTGCAATTTCAGCCAGGGCCAGGGCGTCCTCGTTAACGCGCTCCAAGCGCTGGCGAATGATGTCGCTCACGCGGGTAGGAATTTGGCCATGGGTAAGGTCTTTGATCTGCCATTGTCCACCGGATATTTCTATTTGGCCCGTTTCTATCCAATCGTAAAGCAGTTCGTGAATAAACAGCGGATTGCCCTCGCTGCGGGCATAGAGCAAGGTGGAGAGGGCGTCAACAACATTACCGGCCCCGGCCATTTGCCTGACCAATTCCGCTACGGTATCTGCCGAAAAACGGGATAGAGTGAGATGATCAATCCGTTGTTGGCGCTGTAACCGGCGCCGCGTCTGGCGCAGGGGATGCCGGCGCGGCGTTTCTTCTTCGCGGTAGGTAACTACTTTGACAATGTTAGATTATTATGTTCAGTAATAAGATTCATCAAGGACTACGAGAATTATAAAGACGGGATTTGCGAGATCG
>JAFGDY010000057.1 GCA_016931895.1 Anaerolineae bacterium | reverse complement strand
AGGGATTCGAACCCCCGGAGACCTTGCGGCCTCAGTGGTTTTCAAGACCACCGCAATCGTCCACTCTGCCATCCCTCCGGGACGATGTTTATTTTAGCAGAGGACAGGGGGAAAGTCAATATGGTTACACCAGAAGGTAAAGGAGAAGGGGCAGGGTAATCAGGCTAAGTAGGGTTGAAAGCAAAACAATACTGCTGACCAATTTTGAATCCCCCTCAAATTCGGTGGCCAAGACACTGGCCATCACGGCGGTGGGCATCGCCGCTTCCACAATGGCCACCTGGCGGGTCACGCCTTCCAGGCCCAACAAAAAGGCAAATAAAAATCCCGCTATGGCTCCTCCCACCAGGCGGGTAAGGGAAACCCCAAACATCAGGCCCCATTGCCCATCCAACGAAACCCGCGAAACCTGGATGCCCAACATAATGAGCATCAGGGGCACGGCGGCCTGGCCCATTAAGTTGGCCACCCGCATCACAAATTCTGGGGCGGGCAGGTAGCCCAGTTTGATGAGTACGCCGAAAATAACGGCGTAGGGCAAAGGCACTTTAAAAACGTTGGCCAGGGCTTGTGTTTTTGAAGCATGGCCCCACGAGGCCAGAAATACGCCCAGGGTATTGACGCTAAAACTGCTGAAGACCGAAAAAATAACAGCGCGTTCCAGGCCGGGTTGGCCAAAGGCAAATTCGTTGAGGGGAATGCCGTAATTACCCACGTTAATCAGGGCCATCGAGAGGATAAAGGCGCTGCTGGTCAACCGATTCAATTGAAATAAATAACTGATGAACCAGCCAAAAAGAGTGATGGCGGTTGTTGTCAGAAAAAAGAAGACCACCAGCCCTCCTACTTCCGCGCTGGTGATGGAGGTGTTGGCAATGCTGTAAAAGGCCAGGGCCGGGCTGGTGAGATAAATGGCGATGCGCGATACGGCGCGAGGCTCAACTGTTTTGGCGCGATTAAGCAGCGCCCCCAAACCGGCCACCACAATAATGGGGGCAACAATGGTGAGAAAGATGTGGAGCATGGGCCAGGTAGAATGAAGCTAAAAAAAATCAGTGAAGGTAATCAAAGTCGTCATCCGGCTCATCAAAATCCTCGTCGCCGAAATCAAACATATCAAAGGTATCGCTGAACAGGGTGAGTTCATCCAGGGCCTCTTCAGCGGCCAGAGCAATGCCGGCCACGTCACTTTCCAGGCAAGTTTCCAGAGCTTCCTGGGCCGTTGACCCGCCAATCCGGCCCAACGCCCAGATGGCCATTTCTTGCACTTCCTGGTCGGCATCGGGGTCGTTGAGCAGGCCGACCAGTTTAACCACAGCCTCCTTTATTTCCAATTCGCCGCAGGCCCGGGCCGCTTCAAAGCGGATTTCGCTGTTTTCGTTATCCAACTCGGCCATTACCCGCCTGTGCCAGCAGCGGTCGGCGTTGCGGCCCATGGCAAAAACGGCGCTCACCTGCATTTTTGTGTCGTCGTCGTAGTAGGCGGTTTCGATGATCTGAGTAACGCCGGGTTCGCTTAAAAAGGCGATAGATTCAACGGCCCGCCGCCGCACATCAACGTCTTCGGCGGCTTGGTGGATGGTTTCCAGCAGAGCTTCTTTGATGGGGATCGTCTCTTTGGAATCCAGTTCTTCTATCTCGCTCAAGTAAATAAACCGGCCCAGGGCCGAGGCGGCTGTGGCTCTGACCAGGGGTGTTTCATCGGTTTGCAGCAGGTGCAGCAGGGGTGGGATCAGGGCCGGACTTTCATTTTCCCACAGGCCGTTGATGGCCAAGGCCCGCACTTCGGCATCTTCATCGCCCAGCCCCAGCAGAAAAACAGGGTCAAAGTCAACCTCAAAATTGGCTTCGGCAATTTCAACCAGATTTTGCATAATACTTTGCCGGCGTTCGGCAGGGATGGCCGGCCAGGTTTCTTGAAAGGTCTCCAGAGCAGCCTGATCCATCTTGGAAAAAATGTAAAGGCTGCTGAGGTGAAGTTTTTCGGCGGTGGCGATTTGTTTGAGTAATTCGGTAAAGGTGTTCATTTTTTATTGCCATAAAAAGCTGGCGGTGTCGCTCACTTCGCTGACAGCCCGGCCAACTTGCTGGCCGTTGGCGTCGGTGGTTATTTCTTCAATAAAAACAAACCACTCATATTTGCGCCCCGTGGACTGGTCGGCCAGGCCCCAATATAAATCGGGGGGCACAATCCAGAAGGTTTCTTTGATATTATTGCCGCCAAAAGATAGCTGCCCGTTTTCCAGCCAGCGCAAACGCACGGCGTACCACTCGTTTTCGGCCAGCGCGCCCATACTTTGCCATTTTAGCAGAAGTTCTTCATCCTTCACAAATATCTGGCCGTTTTTAGGCGATAGCAGGGTAGGTTTGCCGTAGCGGGGGGCTGGGGTGGGGGTGATAGTTGGCGTATCGGTGGGTGCCGGCGCAGAAACTTTTACCGGCGCGGCGGTGGGTTGGGCGGTGGGGGTGAGGGTGGGGGTAGCAGTAAGGGTGGATGTGCCGGTAGGCGTGGTGGTGGGGGTAAAAGTGGACGTAGTGGTGGGGGTAGAAGTAGACGTGGTGGTGGGCGTGAAAGTGGGGTTGGGTGTAGCCGTAGGCGGAGGGGCCAGCAAAGCCAGGGCCGCGCGCTCAAAGTTATGGGCAAAGGTTGGCCCCACCTGCCAGAGGCCAAAGAGCAACCCCAGCAAAATCACAACGCCAAAACTAAATTGTAAAAAGGGCCAGGGTTTGGCGGCCAGGTTGGCCCCGCAGTGGGGGCAGGTTTGCAACCCGCCGGCCGCTGTCCGGCCGCACACCCGGCAGCGAATTTTGCCGGGCGCGCCCGGTTTAGGTTGCCCGCAATGGGGACACAGTTGCCAATCTGCTTTTACCGATTCTTGACACCTGGAACAACGCGACATAGCTTATCAGAAAAAGTTAGCCCAATCTATGGTGGGCAAGGGATTGCTAATATCATAGTAACTGATCAGGATCATCAGGCTTAATAAAAGAGCCAGGCCAATAAAATGGATAGCCCCTTCTTTTTCCGGCGAAACCCTTTTGCCGCGAATGGCCTCAATAACGACAAAGAGAATCCGCCCGCCGTCCAGGGCCGGCAAGGGCAGCAAATTGGTAACGGCCAGGGCGGTGCTCAGGGCCGCAATCCACCATAAAACCGGGAACCACCAATTTAGGGTAATCGCGGCCTGCACGGCTGAGCCGGTTTGTTGATAAATGCCCACCGGCCCGGTGACGCGGGCAGCCTCTGCCGGAATAAGATTCCGGATAAGGGCAATCGGCACGTAAAAGGTAAGGCCAACAAGCTGGGCGGTTTGAGATACGCCGCTGATAAACGCCTGCGGCAACGGCAGGTGATTGAGCTTGGTTTCAAAGTCGTACTCTACTTTTAGCCCCAGCGCCTCCTGATGCTCTATGGGCACGCCCAGAGGCGTGATTTCTTCGGTGGAAACAATGGCGTTTGGGGTCAGGGAAACGGGCCTGATCTTGCCTTCTTGCTCAATGTAAAGGGTAGTTTCCCGGCCCTGGTTTTTTTCCAGGAATTTGGCTAAATCGCCGGCATATTTGAATTTAACATCATCCGCGCCCACAATAATTTCGCCGGGTTGGAGTCCGGCTGCCGCGGCCGGCGTATCGGGCAAAACCTCAGTGATGACTATCTTGGCTACGGGTACATACATAATGGTCACGCCCATAGCTCCCTGACCCTCGGGCGGGTCGGTCCGGGGGGTCAGGGAACTACTGAAAGTTTCCCCGTTTCGTTCAAGGTGAAGCGTGATTTCTGTGCCTTTGGTTTTATTGACGTAATCCACCAATTCACCGTCGTACTTGAACTGAACCTCGTCTGCGCCCACAATCACGTCCCCGGCCTGTAAATCCGCTGTGGCGGCGGGGCTGTTAGGGGCAACTTTGGTGATAATGGTGCCGATGGCGGTTTCGGGCACGCCGGAGAGAGCGGTCAGGGTAAAAAAGGCCACGGCCAGCAAAAGATTCATGGTGGAACCGGCCACCAGCACGGCAAAACGGATTTTTTTACTTTTGCTGGCAAAACTGCCCGGCGCAGTGGGGTCTTCTTCGCCCAACATTTTCACGTAGCCGCCAAAGGGAATCCAATTGATGGCGTATTCGGTGGGCCGGGTCACGGCGTCAACCGTTACAGAGGGACGTTCGTCAACCGGGCCGGCGTCGGCGAAGCGCCAGCGGGCGAACAGCTTGGGCAAATTTAAGCCCCGTTTTGGCTCAGGCCCTTTGGCCTCGCCCTCAACGGGTTTAATAAGTTCCAGTTTGGTCACAATGGGCCGGCCTTGCTCATTGAAGGCGGTTTCGGCATAAACTTGCGCGCCCGGTTGAATGTGGCGAGACACGCTGAGTTTTCGGTCAAACTCATATTCGTGTCCATCCAGGGTAATGCGGCCGCCCTCCTGCCACAACTTAACGGCCCGGGGCGGAAAACCAATGGCAAACTCTTCAACCACAATCCCCGCTCGTTTGGCGACAATGAAGTGGCCCAATTCATGCACAAAAACCAGCAGGCTTAAAATCAGAATAAAGGCTATCAGGGTTAACGGGTCCAAATGTTTACGTCCTTTCGATATGCGTTTCTAAAAACCAGCGGTGGTCATTATACCTGTTACCCAGACTCTTGCCAAACGGAATAGAGAGGGCATTGAGGCGGAAGCCTACTTTTTAACTAACCTCGCCGCCCCCCCCGGCCCGCTTAATAAAATATTTTCGACCCCCGGAATTTGGCGGGCTTCCGCTTCAACCGTTTTTGCGTCGGGGGCTTCACAAATCAAATGCACGTTCGGCCCGGCGTCAATGGTAAAATAAACCGGCAGCCCCCCGGCCCGCCAGTGTTGGGTGGCCTGGATAACGTCCATAGTCACGGTATTCCAATAATACAGAGGCGGGCGGCTGGACATCATGACCGCGTGCATCATCACCGCGTCCTCTTCTATCACCGGCCCCATAGCAGCCAGGTTGCGGGCCAGTAAGGCCTCTCGACATTGTTTGAGCCGTTCCTCGGCCCCGGCCACGCGGGCGGCTTGCAAGGAAGCGGTTTTAGCCAGGCGATGGCCGTCGCTGGAGCCGACGGGTTTGTGTTCCTGGCTGGCGACCACGATAATGTCGCGCAAATCCCAAGAGCTGGCCGGCGCAATGCTGGTGGCAAATGAGGTTTCGTCACTGCCGGTCACCCATTGGCAGTAGCCATCGGGAATGGATCGGCTGGCCGAGCCTGAACCACGCCGCGCCAGCCGGGAGAGAGCCGCTTCGTCCAGCGACAATCCGGCCGCGGACGCCGCAGCCACGCTCAACGCGGCAAAGGCCGCCGCCGAGGAGGCGATGCCCGAGCCTATGGGGAAATTGTTTGTCGACTCGACGCGGGCCGGAGATTTTAGCCTGGCCTGGCTGCGCACCAGGTTAAGGTGGGCTGTCACCCGGGCCAGCGCCGCCCCTGTTACCGGCGCATTGTTGATAAGCAGTTGGTCGCCCGGCAAATTATCATCAAAAGTAACTGTGGTGATGGTGTGCAAACTGCCCAGGTTCATTGAGAGCGACGAATTGGCCGGCAAGCGCAGGGTATCATCCGTATTGCCCCAATATTTAATAAAGGCAATGTTAGGATGGGCCAACGCGGTTGATTGGCGCTTGGCGGTTATTGAACTTTGTTCAGGCCGGCTTTGCAATTTGTCATCTACCATTTGTCATTTGCGATTTTTTTCTCGGCCAGGTTTTTTGCACGCTTCCAAGAGAGCCGCCTTGAGCGTCTCTGGCTGGGCGTTGGGCAGTGATTGGCCGTTGACCCACAATTTATCTTTGCGCACGCCAACCAGGATGTAGTGGTAGGGTTCCGGGTCGTCGGGGTCCGGTTTGCGGGCGGCGGAAATTGGCCCCTGCCAGGCCAACGTGACGACCCGTTCGTAGTCGCTGGCCCGGTCAAAGATGTCCAGGGTTCCGCCGCCGTTGAGCAAAACCTTTTGGATTTCTCGTAAATGTTGGTGGGCTTCACTTTGCCGCAATAGTTCGCTGGCCCGGCTTGGCGGAGGCGGTTCCGGCTCCGGGGGGGCTTCCGCTTCGCGTTGGGCTTTATCTGCTTCATGCAGTTGACGGAGTTGGTCTAGCCATTCGTCGCTCACAGGGTTGCTCCGTAGAATTATGTTTGCGTACTTTAGGTTTGAATTTTAGCACGAGTTGGGCTTGCGGTCGAGTCGCCTCCATTGACGAACGACGAACGACCAAAGCCGGTCGTTGGTCATTGGTCGTTGGTCATTGGTCGTCGGTCGTTTTTAGTGTGCCAAATGTTTTTCCAGAAAATCCAGCGTAATCCGATAAATTTCCAGCGAGTCTTTATCCCCCTCCTCGGCCAGTAGGTAATGACTGGCGCCATCAAAAAAATGAACTTCATAAGAAGCGCCAACCAACGCCAGATTCTTGGCCAATAGTTCGCTTTGCTGGTAGGGCACTACCTCGTCGCTGCGGCTGTGGAGAATAGCCAGGGGCGGAAAGTCGGGCCGGACATGGTAGGCCCCGGAATATCGAAAGTAGCGGAGAGGTTCGTGACTGGGCAGGCCCAGGGCAATGAGGGCCTGATCCAGGCCAAAGGGGGGGATGTATGTGCCTTCTTCTAAGCGACGGCGCATGTCAAATAAATCTGTGGGCGGGCCGAGCAGAAGCGCTGCCTGAAACCTCCGGTCGCGCTGGAGCAATTGCTGCACGTGCAAACTGCTGTAACTGCCGCCGAGGAGGGCGATTTTGCGGCCATTGGTGCCGGGGAATTTTCCGGCGCGGGCAAAGTCGACCAATCGCTGCAATTCGTCAATATCCTGTTCCAGGGAAAAAGTGTAGGCCGGGCCAACCGCGATCACGGCGTAACCAGCGGCGGCTAGGGGAATGCTGGCGCAATTCCAGGTGTCGGCGGGGCCGGGATAGACGGTGAGTAAAACAGGCAGTTGGCTGGTTGTTGTGGCGGTCAGGGGCGTGTAATAGAGGGTCAATTGGTTGGGCTGCCCGCCACTATCAAAGGTGATTTCTCGGCGAAGGGCGCTGGATTCAAGCGGAACGGAGCAAGATAAGGGGACTGGCTCATCAAACGCCAAATTGCAGCCAGGAGCATAAACTGGCGGGGACTCAATCGGCAGCACGGCGTTGGCCATGGTTGTTTTGCCCGCTTTAAGCCACACTTTGCCAAAACTGACCTCAGTATAGCCGGGCGCGCCGCCAGCCACCGGCCGATACGCGCCCGCCGGCACATCAGAAAGGAGGTAATGACCATCTGCCTTACTGCGGGTGCTATAGGTGACGCCGTTCCAGCGGGAAACCAACACCCAGGCTCCGGCAACGGGTCGGCCTTGCGCATCCCGGATTGTACCCTGCAAAGTGCCAGGTTCGCCCGGCAGCGGTTTTCTCGTAAGTTCCCACCACCGGGTCAGCAGCCGGTATTGCAGGGTGTTTCGAATGGGCCAGATGTTGACATTCTCCGTTGTCGTTAGCCAGGCCAACACCAATAACAAAATCAATCCTGCGCCGATGATGATAAGCCAGCGTTTTTTGAAAGCTTTTTTCATGCCAGGAGTAAGATAACGCAAAGTGGGCCGGTTGGCAATTTTCCGTAGACTACGGCGGCGATGGCCGGTCACACGGGCCGGATGCCGGTAAATCTGTCACTTAACCCCCCTGTTTGCGGAGTAGGAAAAAAGTACTACCTAATTTGCTTAAATAAAGTATGTAAGTAAAATGAGCCTTAATAATTTTAAGGTTATTAAAAAATGAGGCGTGGGCGCGCCTGGATTGGGTGAAGATTGGCCGGAGTAAGTCTCAGTAGATCCAAAATGTTGTTTGGAGTGGGCATTTTAATGCCTAAAAAACGCACTGAAGTGCGGATTACCAGCCCAAATTTGGATCTACTGAGGCTCTAAAAAAGTGACGCACAATGTTGTGCGCGCTGGGAACGGATGGACAATATGGCAGCATCTTCATTGAAACAACCCATCACCCGTCTGATAGGTCACTCCCATCCAACCAAACCGCGGGCAAATGGCGCTGACAAGCTTCGCAAACCCAATTTTCCAAACGGCGTGTCGGCTAAAACAGTGGAGCTGGTCACACCAGAGAATCTGATCAAACACACCCCGCTTTTTGCCGAATTGACCGGGGAAGAGCAGCAAATTATCAGTAATCGGTTGCAACCCCAAAATTTCCAGCCGGATGAGGCGCTCTTTGCTCAAGATAGCCCCAGCGAGGTGCTTTACCTCATTCAAGAGGGCTGGGTAAAACTCTACGCTGACGACACCTCCCTGGTGGCCACGCTTGGCCCCGGCCGACTGTTGGGCGAAACCGATTTTTTCCTGGGCCGCGTTCACGCCAATACCGCGCTGGCGGCCAGCAAGGTTACTGCCTGGCAGTTAGGCACGAACGCCCTCTCCGGTATTATTGCCCAATATCCTCAAGTTGGTTTAAGTTTGGGCCTGGCCTTTGGGACGGGCATTAGCCAATTTCAAGACTACCTGGCTAAGGCGTTAGCCAAAATCTCACTTTTGCAGAATTTATCAAGCGGCGAGCGGCAGGCCGTGGCCCATCATCTTTCGCCACAACGATACCTGCCGCGCGAAACTATCTATCGCAGCGGCGACCCGCCGACCGGCATCTTTTTTATTGAGCAAGGACAGGTATGGCTCTTGAGCCAGGGACAGGATTGCGCCGAACTTTGGCCGGGACAAACTTTTGGCGAGCAAGCCGTTATTTTGGACCGGCCCCACACTTACACGGCTCAGGCCGAAACGGAGGTGATTGCGTGGCAACTCAGCCCGGCCGATTTTGCTACCCTGGCCGAAACTTATCCCTCCCTCAAACGCGCCTTTAGCCAAAACCTGCACGCCCGTTTTGCCGAGGCTCTGGCGATTGCGTCGCTGATGGTGAAGGTAGAGATACAGGCGTTGGGCGTTGCCTGCGGCCAACACAACGAGCTGGTCAACAGGTTGCAGCAGGTGGACCAAACGTTAACCTGGCTAAAGGATAACCAGATGTTATTTTAAGGTAGGGATAGGACATTGTCCTGTCCCTTTCCTATGACCTACTGTTGGTCGCTTCATCAGGCAATGTTCTGAGCAAGTTTGAACACGATTTGCCTTCTGCAAGGCGTTTTAATGCGTTCCAGTGGGCGATTCGATTGAGAGAAATAAAGAAAGCCGTGGACTGCTGAGAAACACAGCTTGGCTGAAGTGAAAGGGTTAATCAGTAAAAAAGGCCGTGAGCATAGAGAGAATGCCCACGGCCGGTTTGTTTCTATTGGGTAAACTTTAGCGGTGAGCGGTCTCCCTCCTGTCTATAAGTGGGATTTGAGAAAAGGAATCCAGATCAATGTAAGCTATAATAATGCTAACCGCTTTCCTGGGTGATGATAGCTTGCGTTTAACAAATTAACGGGTAGCTGTCGAGGGGGATCCAGTCTTGGGCCCTGTTTTGGAAAGGAATTTTTTTGTTTCCGACGAAGGAGGGTATAATCACACTTCGGAAAAATTGGGATAGCCCTTTCTGTTTGAAGAAATTTCTCCGTTGAAGACTGATTTGACCACTCTAAGAGAGCGTGCAGAGAAGGATTATTAATGAAATATCTGCTTGATTCAAAAAACCGGCTATTTGAACTGGCCTGTTCCGGCAAGCGATTGCCGCATCTCATCGTGGCTACTGTTCTCAGTTTTGTTTTTGTATTAGTAGGGGGTTTTGGCGGCGGCATACTGGCCCTCATCATCATTGTAGGGTTATCCATTGCCACCGGCGAGGTATCGGCGGCAGGGGTGGAGAAAATATTAGCCGGCGGCAATCAGCAAGCGTTGCTCAATCTTCTCCTGCCCAACACGGCATTGGAGCAGACTATTTATCTGGTCTTTTCTTTTGGGCCGATTTTTTTGCTGTTGTGGGCTTGGCTGGCCTTGTTTGAAAAACGTCCCTTCTGGACAATTGGCCTGGCGCGGCCTGGGGCTGGTCAAAGATACCTGCGGGGGTTGCTGGTGGGTCTGCTAATGTTTATTGCTTCGGTAGGTGTTTCAGCGGTTTTTGGGTATATTGCTATTGAAGAAGGCAGTAGCTCGCAGCCACAGGGACTGGCCGCATTGGGGGGAGTCTTACTGGTTTTCCTGGGCTGGGTGGTGCAGGGTTCGGCCGAAGAGGCGCTGACCCGGGGCTGGCTACTGCCGGTGCTGGGGGCGCGGTACAGGCCGGCACTGGGCGTGATCATTTCTTCTGTTATTTTTGCCGTTTTTCACTCCTTAAATCCTAACCTCAACCCGGTGGCTATTTTGAATCTATTTCTTTTTGGCCTTTTTGCCGCCCTCTATGCCCTTTACGAAGGCGGCCTGTGGGGGGTTTTTAGTCTGCACACCGCCTGGAATTGGGCGCAGGGCAACTTGCTTGGCTTTGAAGTGAGTGGGGGAAATGTGCCGGGTGGAACCCTATTTGATTTGATGGAAGTTGGCCCCGATATTGTTACCGGCGGTCCCTTTGGCCCGGAGGGCGGCCTGGCGGTGACGGTAGTATTGGTGCTAAGTTGTGTGATCATTTGGTTGTTGAGCGGCCGTAAGGAGAATTTGGTTGCAAAAGAAAAGGGGCGACCTCAACCGCCCCTTGGGGAGTAAATGACAGATTGTTGGGTTTGAGTCTCTACAACAGATCTGACTTGTTGCTGTTCAGCCAACCAGCGTCCGATTGAATGTCTGTTTTGTAGATGACCAGATCGGCCTCAAATTGGGAGTCGGCAAAATAGACAATCTTATCCGCTTCGTTTTGGATGTCGGTGTAGCACCAAATCTGGCTTTCGGTGGCCGCCCAGGCGTCGCTGGTTTCGTAAACCACCAGGTCGGCCTCCGAGCGAATATCGGTGACAAACACTTTTAAATCTGCTGAAGAAGCAATATCTGTTTTGCATAGCTTTGGCATTTTTGGGTTTCCTTTCTAAATTTAACTAATTTCGAATAATAATGGGCAGATAAACTGCCTCTGTTGCTGGCCCTATTGCAGGCTCAACCTCAAAAGCGCCAATATCGCAGGTGGTTCCTTTGGGGCGGCTTACTCCGCGCTGGTCGGCGTCAACCCCGGCCACGCAAACACCCTGGTCAATGGCCGGGCTGCCCTCCAGCAGGGCGTGGGTGAGGGTGTTGCCGCCGTTATCGGCCAGCGGACCGAGTAAGGGGTCGGCATTGGTGATATCGCCGGTGAAGTTGAGGACGCAGGTGGCGCCACTGTCCAGATTGTAGCCGTTAGAGGTTAGTCCAGGCCCGGAACCGGGATAGCAGTTGGCCACGCTGTGGTAGGCAACAATGGTATCTTGCAACAGAACCGAACCACCCGTCCTGTGGATACCTCGTCCCCCACTGGCGGCCGTGTTGCTGACAATGGTATTGTAGGTCAGTACGACTGTACCGTCAACCACGTAGAGACCGCCGCCCTGACTAAGAGGAATAGTTTTTCTGGTAGCTCTGTTCCCGCTGACAGTGGTATTGACCAGGGTCAGCGTGCCATGGTTATGATAGATGCCCCCACCGGCGTCATAGGCCGTATTGTTGATAATTTGTTCTTTGTTCACATTCATCTTAGCTGCGCTGTTTTGCACGTATACGCCACCTCCAAGCCCTCCCGAGGCGTTGTTGTTGCGAATTGATCCCTCGCTCAAGCTTGCGCTGCCGGAAGCAACAAACACGCCCCCACCGTCGTCGCTGGCTGTGTTATGGGCGATGGTGGTGATACCCGTCTGGGTGAAGACGGCAGAAACGGATTCTACATGCACCCCGCCACCAAAGCGGGCGGTGTTGCTGAAGATTTGCCCGCCGCTTAAGGTAGCTTGGCCCTGGTAAACGTACACCCCGCCGCCCTCACTGCTGGCGGTGTTATTGAGGATTTCCGACCCACTTAGCATTGTGCTGCCCGCGTCTACGTATACGCCGCCGCCGTCAATGGCGTTGTTGTCGAGGATCTGTCCCCCGGCCAGGGTGGCCCTACCGTTGTCTACGTATACGCCGCCGCCGTTGGCGGTACTTATGTTGTGCGCGATGAGGCCGGTGCCAGTCTGGGTGAAGGCGGCCGCGCTACCGAAAATATACACCCCGCCTCCGTCATTGCTGGCGGTGTTGCTGCGAATCTGTCCCCCGTTCAACGTGGCGTTACCGTCATGGATATGCACCCCGCCGCCGTTGCCGGCGGTGTTGTTGTGGTGGATTTGCCCGCCACTCAATGTCGCGCTGCCCTCATCAATGTACAGTCCCCCGCCGCCGGTTGCGGCCTGGCCAGAGTTGTAGGCTATCTCACTGTCGCCGGTTTGGGTGAAGACGGCAGCAGATTCATCAACATACACCCCGCCGCCAGAGTTGGCTTTGTTGCCGCGAATTTCTGATCCACTCAGCATTGTGTTGCCCTCGTAAACGTACACCCCGCCGCCATTGTTGTTGGCGGTGTTGCTGAAGATTTGTCCCCCGGCCAATACCGCGCTACCGAAGAGGGCATACACCCCGCCGCCGTTGTCATTGGCCGTGTTGCTGAAGATTTGCCCGCCATTCAACATCGCGCTGCCATTGCTGACGTACACCCCGCCGCCGCCATTAAAGCCTCCTGAGCCAGTGACGTGGTTGTAGGCAATGAGGCTGCCGTTGGTCTGAGTGAAGGCGGCAGCAGATTGATAAACATACACCCCGCCGCCGCGCTGCCCGGCCGTATTACTGAGGATTTGGGTCTCGTCTAACGTCAGGCTGCCTTCGCTAATAGCCACCCCGCCGCCATAACTGCTGGTGATGTTATTACTGATAACGGTGTTGACCAGGGTCAAATCAGCGTCATAGTTGTAGATACCACCTCCCGAGCCGGCGAAATTGCCGTTGATAATCGTCACCCCGGAGATGACCACCGTACCCGCGTTGGCGCTCATGTTAATATGAAAGACCCGGTCGGAGATTACGCCACTGGCGTCAATGATGGTTTGGTTGGGGCCTTGACCGGTGATGGTCAATGGCGCCGTGATGTCCAGGT
>JAFGDY010000056.1 GCA_016931895.1 Anaerolineae bacterium | reverse complement strand
TCAAAAGAGCCGGTCTGCCATTTTTCCAGTTGCCCGCCCCACAGCCCGCCAAAGTAGAGGTAAGCCTGGCCGTCATCGTCTATAAAAACAGCCGGATCAATGCTGAAGCTGCCCGGAATAGGTTCCGGTTGAGGGATGAACGGTCCAGCCGGTGAGGGGCTGGTCGCCACGCCAATGCGAAAAATACCCTCGTCATCCTTGGCCGGGAAATACAAATAGTAAGTATCGTTCTTAAAGGCGGCGTCGGGCGCCCACATCTGTTTTTCGGCCCAGGGAACATCGTTTACGTGTAAAACCTGCCCGTGGTCCACCGGCAGAGAATGCATGTTCTCCATTGAAAAAACGTGGTAATCTTCCATGTCATATTGGTCCCCCATTTGGGTTTCCGGGTTGTTGTGGTCTAAATCATGAGAGGGATAAATGTACAGTTTGTTGGCAAACACGTGAGCAGAAGGATCGGCGGTGTAGAGGTGGGTGATCAATGGTTTTTTCATAAGTTCTACTTTGCCGGTTGCAGTGGGAGTGGGCGTGGCAGGGCGGGCAGGAATATTGGTTGGCGATGTTTGAATTTTAAACTGAGTGCAGGCGCATACGCCTAACGCCGTAAAAAAAACGGCCATAAAACCAATCAAGCCTGAAGATTTTTTACGCTGCCACATAAAGAAAAATCCGTTGTTTTTTATTAAACTCAATGGTCGTATTTTTTGCAACCTATGCCCATACATTTTTGAATCTGGCTGCCCCAATTTATTCCTGATTTCTTGCTCATTCGCCTTTTGGTCGAACGACCGACGGCAGACGACGGAAAAGCGGCCAGGAGACCGCCGGCGTTAGTTTAACATGATTTGGTAATTTTTGCACACCGGGGTTGAGATGGAGAATTGAGGTGGATGTGGGCCGGAGCGGGTTTTGCGTCCCTTGAGGTTACCAAAGGATCTGTTTCCCTTTTTAGGCCATAGGGTAGGGACAGGACATTGTCCTGTCCCTACTGCCAAAATTTTGGAATGTACCCGCTACCCAACACATTGTTGCAAGATTTCTATTTTGTGCCCGGCGGCGTCCATGCTCACCCTCCCTCCCACCGGCAAGACGGTATTAGGGCACTTATGGCCAAACTCATTGACTTTGAGAATAGGGAAGTCATACTCAGCCGTAGCGTTCAGCAATACCGAAATGTCGCTGATGCCCAAAAATATTTTGGGGTTGGCTTTGATGGTTTGCCAGTGGAGATAGGGCAAACAAACATTGGCCGTATAGCCGCCTTGCGAACAGATAATGGCTTTGACGGACTCGTCGGCAAACATGGCGTTAATGTCCGCTGCCTTTTTTTGAGGCAAGGCGGCGTAGCCCAGCGTGTTTGAAAATACGTGTTGGCCAAGTACCACTTCAAACCCCATTTCCGCCAAAAACTTGATGCCGTTGTTCATATTTGCGGGTCATCTTGAGCCACCGGGTTTGAGGGCGAAACAATCCCAATTTTATTGCCTTTTTTTAATCTTGGAGCAATCATTACTCAACCTCTCTCTAAATTGTTGGCGGCCCTTGCCGGATGCGTTGATGCATGGCTTCTAGGGGCCATGTTTCTTCCATAGTTTGGCCAAAACTGAAGGGGGTGATATTTTCCAACCACCAGGTAACGCCTGCTTTGGCATATCGGCTGACAATTTCCGCAGCTTGCGCCGGGTCGTCGCCGGGCGTGGGCCGGCCCGCGTAAATCACGTCAAAGGGTTGGTTGTTTTGCCGGTGAGCTTGCACGTAGGCTACGGCTTGTTTAATGTTCTCAATCTCAACCTCAACGTCACCCTCTTTGTTAAATAGGGTAAACATTCCATCCCACCGCGCCGCCCGCCGTAGCGGAGCTTTATTGGGCCAAACGCCGCCCACCCATACCGGAATACGCGGCGATTGCCCCGGCCTGGGTAAAAAACGGGCCTCTTTGATGGGGTAATATGGCCCCCGGTTAGTGATTGTTTCCCCCGTCCACAATTTTAGCAACACCTCCAGCGCCTCGTCCAGCATTGCACCACGTATTTTGGGATTGGTTTCTTCGCCCAGGTAGGCAAATTCTTCTTCGTGCACGCCCAGGGTCAACCGTCCCCTAGAAAGATGGTCAACTGACACCGTTTCCCGGGCCACTTTCCAGGGGCGGCGGCGCGGCAGAGGCGTGATCATGGCGCCCAAGCGTACGCACTCGGTTTGCAGGGCAATGGCCGCCAGCGCCACCCAGGGATCAACCATTTCTCTATTGCCCCAGGCGGCAATGTGATCCCAAATAAAAAAGCCGTCCCAGCCGGCTGCTTCGGCATCGCGGGCCAGGTTAGCCAGGGTCCGGGCATCGCCGTAGGGGCCAAAGTTTGGTAAAAAAACAGCATAGTTCAGCATAGTTTGCTCCCTTAGTTTTGTTGTTTTTATGACCGCGCCAGCCACTGTTCAAAAGCAAAATGGTTGCCCTCGCAATCCTCAACCCACAGAATCAACACCACACCATCTACCTTCTCAAGCGGCCCAGTCTTGACGTCTTTGCCCTGCAAATACGCCTCAACCGCGTAAACATCGGGGGTGGAAATGAATAACCGGGCCGCTTTTTTAATTTTTACGTCCGGCTCAACCCAACTCAAAGCCAGCCGCGCGCCCTTAACCGGCAAGGCAAACTCCGTATGGCAATCGCCGCCGGAAAAAATCACCTCAAAGCCAAGAACATTTTTGTACCAGGCTACTGCTCGCTGCATATCATGCACATCATACTCAAACATAATGGTATCATTTTTGATAAGATCATTGATAGATTCACGCATGGTTTCCTTCCTTCAATCAAGAAGAAATTTAGCTGGGCAGATCCATTTAACCAACGCTCGTTAGCTTGCGCTACCGTTTGTAGCTAACGCTTGGCCCAGGGCAAATGCTTCATCCAGCTTAGACCGGCAGTGAGCCAAAAGTCTTTTATCTCCTGCTCATGCCCCTCCCCGCGGTTAAACCTGCTAGCAGTTTTTTAGACAAAGTAGCGGTGTTGCCGTTCTTATTTGGATTGGCCAACAGAGCAAGGACTCTCCTTTGTTCATCCCGGCTATAGGCTAAAGCGCACCGTACTTTGAGCAAATGCGTAAGGGATGGGGGCTAAGGCTATCTGGCTCACCCACCGCAAAGCAGTCTGTGAACACTTTAATTATATCTCCACTTTACTTCAGAATTGTTGACACCTTGTGTCAGTTAATCAATTCATTGCAGGCTCGTTGCCAAAAAGTAGGGCAACAGAAAGTAGGGGCGACCGGCCGGTCGCCCCTATCTGCCTGACATCCGGGACGCACCCCGGCCGGGTCTGGCCCCCTTTTTAGGCCATAGGGTAGGGGCCGAACATTGCCCGGTCCCTACCGCCAAAATAGAGGTGAATAGATGGATCTGGCAGAAGTGGTTGGTTAAAACATGGCTTCTCATATCCACCCCCTCCATCCCCATAAATCCCCCCTTTGATGGATGACGCTATGGCCAATTTTGGTATATACTGATCTAAAACCGTCAAACCGGCCGTGCCCGTAGTTAATGGGCCTGGGTTAATGTATCTCTGGGCAAGTTGCCGGTCAGGTTGGATTTTTGAAGTTTTAAAACCTTTTGCTGGCGTGGTTCGTATATATTAATGTTGTCATGGCTAAAGAGCACACACCTACTTGAAAAATTTACATCCGGTAGGAATGTCGTTTTAAGAGAATTTGCGGCATTGAGTTTAATAAGTTGAGCGTAGCTTGAAGGAACCCAAGCTTCAGAACATTTTCTTGGTCTCTTGTCAAATTCCTTCTTACATGCCCTTACTCACCTGAGTGGGGCCGTGCCCGCCTAAATATTACTCAAGTTAGCCCCCCCAAAATAATTCAAACAGGTGAGGTCAATTGGCGGCAGAACTGGTATCATGGCAACTGGGCCGGTTAATGCAAATTGGTTGCCATACCGGGGCAACCTTGATCTGGGGCTATTTCTTAAGCTGCCGGGAACCGTGTCATAATTTTTGTGGCTGATGACGTATAAGGATATAGAGGTAGAAGCATGTTGTTGCTGAAACAGTACAAGATTAAATCAAGTTGGATAATTTTGCTCGTAGTTTTTGGGGGGGCAATGGCGATGGTGCTGTTTTTGCCGCCAATTTCATTGGCCGATCGACTGTTTTATGGGGATTACAAACCCATTGACGTAGACAATTATAGCTTGTATACTGATAATGGAGCAGAATTAATTTTTACGCCGGTAACGGGCCAGCCTGCTTGGGTTAAGTTGGATATTCTGCCAGACGATCAGTTTCAGCCGGCGGCGGCGAGTGACAATCTGGCAACCGCGCCAGAAAAGTTGCCCGCCAATTTAGAAACCAAAGGGCCGGTTTATCGTATTACCTATAGCGGAAAGCTTTTACCCACCCTGAACTTAAGCCTGCCCAACCCTGCCGCCAAAAACGACCATACCCTGGACCTGTACGCCTTTAACGGCGAAACATGGGAATGGCAGCCCAGCCGCAGAATTTTGGCCCAAAATATTATTCAAGCTGAACTGGATTTTTTGCCCAAGGCAGTGGCTCTCATGCAAACACACGCGCTTGATCTTGGTATCTCTACCGATTACGCCGGTAGGCATCATAACATCTTGCCCGATTTGCCCGATGTTGACGAAACCAGAACGGTTGAAATCAACCTCCCGATTTTTTATTTGGCCGGTGATGGTTGCCTTACCGGCAATGTTGGCCAAATTCCTTTAGAAATTCAAGATGCCGATCTGGCAGTTATCCCCACCATTCGTAATGGGGCTGAGATTGATAACTTGTTGGTTGACCCGGCCCTGCGCCAACAGCATCTCAAGGCCATTGTTGATCTGTTTACCGGCAGCCAATATCGGGGTATTGATCTTGATTACCGGGACATTTCTCCCGATTTACGCCAGGAGTACACCGATTTTTTGCTGGAGTTACGCCGGGCGCTGCCAGAAGATAAGCAGCTTTTGGTACACGTTGCCCTGCCCCAACAGTTATCTACAGGCGCTTGGGATACCGGCGCTTATGATTGGCCGGCTATTGGCCGCATTGCAGACCGGGTTAAAGTGCCCACCTGGCCTGATCCAAAAGCTTATGCACCGGGCGGACAAATGGAGCAGATGCTCGATTGGGCTACCGGGCAAATTAATCGTTACAAAATACAGTTGCGCTATACCCCCCACAATATTGAGTGGGTAGATGGGCAGGCCCAATCTGTTAGTTCCGCGCAAGCGCTTGAAAAAATCGGCGGGGTTATGGTGGTGAATGTTTTTGAGGGAATTAATCCTGGCAGGAATCTGGATTTTACGTTGTCCGGCCAAGCCTCAACCGGCGTTCAAATTGACGGCACAACCGGCACGTATTGGTTTGGCTATCTGGACCAAGACAATCGCCACCATACCGTTTACCTGGCGAACCCGGCCCGGTTGGTGGATGCCCTGGAGTTGGTGAATTATTACAATTTGTATGGTGTAGCTTTTGAGAATGTTGGTGCTGAAGCGGATGAACAGGTGTGGGAAATATTGCGGACTTTCCAAAATTCAACCTTTACCCCGGCTTTGGCGGACAATGAATATTCCGTGGCCTGGCGAGTGCAAGATCAAGATGGAGTCATTGTGAGCCAAACAACGGTTGATCTGAGCCGTCCTGATTATCAATGGACTGCCCCGAAACAGGGCGGTGTTTTTGCCGTGATCGCCGGTATCTTTTCCGGCCAAAATCCAACGCCCCTTCCGCAGGGAACGCTGGTTGTGCAAGTGGCCACGCCCACCCCTTTACCAACTCCTACGCCCACGCCCACGCCCAGCCTAACTGCTACCCCCACTCCGGCGCCAACCGCAATTCCAACTGCCACGCCCAGGCCGGCTCAACAACAAGCCGCGCCGCAGCCGCCGGCCGTACCGGCCATGAACATTCCCTTTGGCTACGGTATTCAGGCTGACCCGCGCGGCGATACCTCGGCCAATATTGAGCACATCAGAGCTTTGGGTTTCAATTGGGTCAAGTTTCAAATGGCCTGGAAAGATGTAGAATCGGCGCCCGGTGATTACGCCTGGGCAATGTGGGATGGGCTGATCAACGCCTACCACGGCAACGGCATTAACATTCTGTTAAGCATTCCCAAGGCCCCTGATTGGGCGCGGCCGCCGGATGATGACAAAAGCGTGGAAGGCCCGCCCCAAGACCCGAATCTCTACGCCCAGTTTGTGGCGCAAGTATCCGGCCGCTATCGCGGTAAAGTGCAGGCCGTTGAAATTTGGAACGAGCAGAATCTTTGGTATGAAGCCGGCGGGATGGGCCGCATTAATGCCGCCAATTACGTGCAGCTTTTGCAAGCCTCTTACCGGGCTATTAAGTCCGTCAATCCAGAAATGCTTGTGGTGAGCGGCGCCTTAACCCCGGCCGGCAATGTGGGTGAGGCCGCAGTGGATGATATTGACTACCTTAACCAGATGTACGCTAACGGCGCCAGGGGATTTTTTGACGCCCTCGGCGCGCACCCTAGCGGCTACAACTGTCCGGCTCAAGGCGATTGGCGCACTGTGACCGACTTAACCGCAACCAATTTCCGGGGACCGTTTGAGAACCGGCACCACAGTTGGTGTTTTCGGGGCACAATGGAAGGCTACCGCGAAGTAATGGCGGCCAACGGAGACGGCCACAGAGTCATTGTCCCTACGGAATTTGGCTGGGCTGTTTCCGGCAAGCCCAAACCGGGTTATGAATATGCCCTCGATAACACCCCTGAAGAGCAAGCCCGGTGGATTGCTGAAGCGTATCAAATGAGCAAACAGTGGGGCTGGGTGGGGCCAATGTTCCTTTGGAATTTGGACTACGGCGTAACCGCGCCGGGTACTGAACTGGCCGGTTTTGGTATTCTCAATACACCCGCTTACCACGTTCTGGCCGGTTTGCCAAAATAAGAATTCTAGTTTACACCGCGTCTAATAAAATACACCTTAGACGCTTTCAGGAAGATAGCTCAAGGAGGCAAATGATGATGAGCTTAGGTTGGTTCAATAAATTTGGTTTAAGAATATTTTTAATGGGATTGCTCCTGGCCTTATGGGTGGGGATTGAGTTATCAGCTGGTGAAAGCGTTGTTTTTGCCCAAGGGGGTACAGTAAGTGATGAGGCACAAACAGATACCGAAGCCGAGCCTGGTGAAGCGTCTGAACCGAAAGTGGTTGTGTTTCCCGAAACCATTGTCTTTTCGCATGAGGCCATGGTGACCCACCAACCCTTTGTTTTAACTCTGAAAAATCTCACCGGCGGGACCATCCGCTACACCACCAACGGTTCTTTGCCCATGGCCGCCAGCGCCCCTTATACCGGCCCCATCGCCATCAACCAGTCAACCGTTATCCGGGCCCAGGTGTTTAAATATGACGGCACGCCCGCCGGTTATCCCTATACCCGCTCTTACATTGTAGCTGATTATGAGCAGACCATTCCGGTGATTTCTCTCTCCTCCGATTGGGTTCACTTTAACACCCTGCACACTGCGCCGCAAGAAAGGGGCAAAGAATGGGAACGCCCCGTGACCATAGAATACTTTGCGCCCGGCGGACGGGAAGAGTTTAATGTAAATGCCGGTATTCGCATCCATGGCGGCAAATCTCGCTGGTATAGTCCCAAAAAATCGTATCGCCTCTACTTTCGCAAAGAGTATGGCGGGCCGGGCAACCTGGAATATCCCCTGTTTGAAGATAGTCCCGTAACCAAGTTTGACAAACTGGTGCTGCGCGCCGGCTACAACGACAGTTTTGCTTACTGGGGCGAAAACGGCGTTAGAGGCGACCAGGTTTATACCGCCAAGTACATCGGCGACCAGGTAACGCGCAATTTGCACCGCAATATGGGCCAACCCATTGCCCATGGTCGCTGGGTGCTGGTTTACCTCAACGGCCAATTCTGGGGCCTTTACAATTTAACCGAGCGGATTGACCAGCAAATGCTGCGCTCATATTCTACCAAAGACGCCGAATGGGACGTTATAGAAAAAGCCCGTTACTATGACGAGCAAGGTTTGTGGGTTGAGCAGGAAGAAGTGAGAGACGGCGGTTACGGCAGTTGGCTGGAGAACCAGAACTGGGTGGGCAGCGCCGATTTTTCCAATCCGGGCAACATTGGCGGCCTGGAATGGCGGGTAGACCTGGAAAATCTATTTTCATATATGTTTCTCCAGGCGTACGTGCAAAATTATGATTGGCCGCAGAGCAACTGGCTGGTTTACCGGCGCTGGGACCCGGAGGCTTATGGCAGCGATGCCAAATGGCGCATTATGGTTTGGGACGCTGAATTCAGCTTTGGCAGCGGCTCCCAGGGCTTCAGAACCGACATGAATACCCTGGAACGCGCCTACAGCCCGCACGATAGCATTACCCGGCTCATGGAAAAACCCATGATCGGCTTTTGCGGCTTCAAACACCGTTTTGTAGACCGCGCCCGGGAATATCTGGGGGTTGAGAACAAATACGGCAAACCACCCACCGAAGTGGGCCAGCTTTCCAAAGAAAATGTCAAAGCCGAAATTATGACCCAGGCGGAAATTGTGCGGCCCTTCATCCAAATGGAAACGGACCGCTGGGCGCCGGATTTGCCCGGCTTGCAGCTCTTTGACCAAAACGTTCAGAACATGCTGCGTTTTGTGGATGAGCGAGAAAAGGTTATTTTACACCATCTTGATGATTTGAGATACCAGACTTTTACTCAGTGCAAATAGTACTACTCTGGTTACAGTAGTGGGGGTGCTGCATACAGTATCCCCACCTTCATTATAAATCAGAAGTTGTAGGTAATCATGATTCACCTAAAAACTAGAAAAAGATTCTTTTGGATGGTATTGGTCCTCAGCCTGCTGCTCAGCGGCGGAATGAGTTTCACCACGTCTGCCAGCAACGCCAGCGACTTGATTATCAATGAATTTTTGGCCGACAACGGCTCCGGCCTGACCGATGAGGATGGCGATTATTCAGACTGGATTGAAATCTATAATCGTGGCCGGTCGGCCGTTAACCTGGGCGGCTGGGCTTTAACAGACGATCCCGTCCAACCGCAAAAATGGCCTTTGCCGGATATGATTTTGGGCAGTGATGAATACCTGCTGGTGTTTGCTTCCGGCAAAAATCGCACCTCAACGGACCCCGGCGCGGTTTTGCACACCAATTTTAAACTCAGCAAAACCGGCGAGTTTTTGGCCCTGTACCATATCCTTGAAGATAGGTTTATGGATATCATTGAGCCGCAGTACCCGGAGCAGTTTAGGGATACATCATACGGTCGCTACGGGGATGACTTAAACTTTGCTTTCCTGACCCACCCCACGCCCGGCTTTACCAACGATATGACTTCGGCGCGGCTCGACACTATTGCTCCCGTGCAATTCAGTGCAGAACGGGGCTTTTACAGCCAACCGTTTTTGGTTGAACTGACCGGCGTTACGCCGGGAGCCACGATCAAATACACCACCGACGGCAGCGCCCCCACCGAAAGCAACGGCGCGGTTTACACCGAACCCATTCCGGTTAAAACAACCACGCTGCTGCGGGTAGCCGCCTTCAAGCCCAACTCCCGGCCATCGCCGGTAGAAACGCACAGTTATATCTTTTTGGATGACGTTCTGGCGCAACCCGCAGCCCCGGCCGGCTTTCCCTCCCATTGGGGGACTCAATTAAAGGGGCCGCAAGGGGCCGCAAGTGGCTCGCTGGTGGCGGCGGATTATGAAATGGACCCGGATATCGTCAACGACCCGGAGTTCAAAAATATGGTCAAAGAGGGCCTGACCGTCCTGCCCACGCTGTCGCTGGTGATGGACGGGCCAAGTTTTGACCATCTCTACACCAACCCCGCCGACAGGGGTAAATCCTCAGAGCAGCCGGTGTCGGTTGAATTTATCTCGCCGGATGGGAGCGAAACCAACTTTTTAATAAATGCAGGGATCAGGCCGGAGGGTGACCCGGCGTCGCCCAAACAATCCTTTCGCCTGCTCTTTAAGGGCGAGTATGGGGCGTCCAAACTTGTTTACCCGCTATTTTCTGACTCTTCGGTCACCCAATTTAACTCTCTTTTACTGCTGGCCGGCGGCGATGATGGTTTTGCCGGCTCAACCTCAACCGAGTCCAATTTCACCTACGCTCGCAATCCGTGGTTGCGGGCCTCGCAGTTAGCTATGTCTGATCTGGGCGTCCACGATAGGTTTGTGCACCTTTACCTCAACGGCCTATACTGGGGCGTGTACAACCTGGCCGAACGGCCTGATGCGTCATTTATGGCTTCGTATCTGGGGGGCGAAAAAGAAGATTGGTTTATGGCCAACCAAGAAGGGCCGCTGGGCAACAATGATGGAGCAGGCCGGTTAGATGATTTGTTCACGCTCGTCAGCCTGTCCGAGCGGGTGGGCCATGACCCAGACCAACTGGCCCCCCTGCTCGCCGAAATAACCGGCTCGCTTGATCCGGCCCAATTAAGCGATTACCTCATCTTGAATTGGTATGTGGGCGTTGAGCAGTTACCCCGGCAATGGACCATGGCTATTCGTCGCCAGGATGTGATGGGCCGGCGGGGTAAGATCATTGCCGATGAAAATGATGAGGCTTTTAGGCGTGATGGCGCTAACCTGGGGCAGGTGAACGGCTTTGCCACCGACCCTCTTGAGGTGTTATTTCAAAGCCTAAAACAGGACCCTGATTTTCGGCTCCAGTTGGCCGACCGGCTGTATCAGCATCTATTTGCCGGAGGGGCGCTAACGGATGCCAATGCTCAACAGCGTTGGCAACAACTGGCCGCTGAAATTGACCCCGTCATCTTGGGCGAGGCGGCCCGCTGGGGCGATGCCAACCGGGAAAACTCACCCATACAAGATGATTGGGGCCAGGCCACTAAGGCGGTGCTGGTTCAAATGGACGGCAATGCCGGCAGGTTGATGGCCCAGGCCCGGGAGGCCGGTCTTTATCCTCAATTTGACCCGCCGGTGTTCAGCACGAACGGCGGTTTGGTTGAATCTGGCTTTGCGTTGTCCATGGCGGCGCCGGCCTCATGCCCGGATTGTGTGATTTACTATACCACCAGTGGTTCCGATCCCAGGATGCCCTACACCGGCCAGGTGTATCCCGAGGCGATGATTTACACCGGCCCGGTAGTGTTAACCAAAACCACCCAACTCAAAGCGCGAACCTTCAATCCGCAGGCCGAGCAAAGTTGGAGCGCCTTAAACCAGGCCACGTATCACGTGACCCAGCCGGGCAACAAACTGCGCATCACCGAAGTGATGTACAACCCCCGCGATGGCGATGATTATGAATTTATCGAGTTGAAAAATGTGGGCGATAGCGTGATAGAGTTGGCCAATATCTCTCTTGACGAGGGGATTCGGTTTACCTTTCCGCCCAACACCCCTCCGTTAGAGGCGAATGGCTTTGTGGTGCTGGTCAGCAATCCTGCCTTTTTTGCCGAAAAGTATCCAAACGTAACCATTGGCGGCGCGTACGAGGGGCATTTTTCAAACAAAGGGGAGAAAATTATTCTGCGGGATGCCGGGGGGCAGGCGCTGTTGGAATTTGAGTATAATGATGAAAACGGTTGGCCCGTCAGCCCGGACGGGCGGGGGGATTCGCTGGTTTTGAGAAATGAGAACGGCGACCCTAACGATCCCAATAACTGGCTGGCCAGTCGCAACCTGTACGGTTCTCCCGGAACGGATGAACCGTAGAGTTACGGCGGCGGCGACAGTTTAACCGTCGCCCCCGTTTGAATTAATTTGTTTGGGGGAAAATTTCCATCACGGGCCGCCCATCAAAATATTCGGGAATCGGCACATCTAAGGCGTATAACACGGTGGCGGTTGTATCGTAAATATTAATGTGCCCCATGGTAATGCCTTTAGGCACATCCGGCCCCACCGCCAGCCAGGGAATGGTCCGGTCAACGGGCGAATCATCGCCGTGGCGCTGGCCATGGCCGCCGTGGTCAGCCGTAACTATCAGGAGCGTATTGGGCCAATAGCCATTGTTTTTAAGTTCGGCCACAACTTCACCAATCAATTTATCCACGTAAACTACGGTATTTAACTGGTGCTCCGACATCCAGCCTATTTCGTGTCCTGCCCGATCAACGTCTGGAAAGTGGATAAAAAGAACGTTGGGCAAACCCTGACCAATCAACTTGACCGCCTCTTCCTTGACCAGCTCATCATAGCCGTCAGTACCATAAAGGTTGTCCACTGAATCACCCCAAACCAGGTAATTGAGTTTTTCCTTCCCAAACACCATGCCTGTAGTTAGGCCGGCATCGTGGGCTATATTAAACAGCGTAGGCACTTTTAAGCCCGGCCAGCCTATGTACGGCAGCGAATCCAGCAGGCCATGTTTTTCGGCCACCACCCCGGTTAACATGGAGGCGTGGCTGGGCAGGGTAAAACTCTGCACAATGGTTTGCCCGGTAGGGGTAAAAGCGCCCTGTTTTATGAGTTCATCCAGGGTAGGGGTGTGGGCCAGGGCTAAGGCGTCGGGCCGCAAGCCGTCTATGCTGATCAGGACCACGTATTTAATGCCCGGTTCCGGCGGGGGCGTTTCAGTGGGTATTTCCTCCACTATGGGCGCCGGCGGGGGCGGGTCTGGGGGCAGGCCGGTGGCCGTAGGCAAAGGAGTTGGGGTAAAGGTTGGCGTATCAATAATAACGCGCGTTGCGGTAGGGGTTGGCTCCGGCGGCATGGTGGCCTGGGGTAGGGTTAGCGGCGTGGGGATGAGCATACTCTGGGGGGGCATCGGCTTAGACCGTTTGGGCTTGGCCGTTGCCTCTGGAACCGGAACCGGCTGGTAGACCTCATCCGGGTTAAGATGGGCAACCTCTTCCACCGCCTCTGAGGAAACAGCAGTGGCCTCGCCTGGGGTGGAAGATAGGGGTGACGCCGGAACAAGGGCGCAACCCTGAACCAGAATGGCCAGCGCAGCAATGAGTAAAATTGTCAATTTTTGGGCAAAGGGTTTTGGCCAATACCGAGCCGATGGGGTAAATCTCTGCCGTTGAGGGGCCGATGGCGGCGGCATATTGCTTTTATAACATAAAGACGATAATATAGGTGGCATAGGGCAACCTCCTTATGAAACCAGGATGACAAGGTTAGCAAAGCTAGGGTTTTAGTTTTGCATGATCGGCTTAAATCAAACAACTTCCCCAAACACTCATTGTTCCAATATCTCAACCTCTGATCAGGAAGTTGTTCTTCAGGCTCTGTTTATGAACGCGCATCTTATCTGGGCAGATTGCGCTTGTTATTCACGACCAAATGCCGTAAGCCCTTGCGTAAACTCAATCTCTGAGTTTACGTTTAGCCCCATTCTGTTCAATTACTCTCCGGATAATGTTTTATTAGACAATCCAGCCGTTAAGCCAAATATTTGCAAGGATTGTCCCCCCCCATGTGGAGCGCAGCTTCCCAATATGGAACGCGGCGTTTTATTTTAGTGACAATTTATCAATGCCGTCAACTTTACCACATTGCCCATAATAACACAAATCGGCTTTTTGTGCCGCCGGGTGGCATTTAAGCTAACGGGAATGATGACCGGCGGATGGAGGAAGAGGGAATATACAAATCTCTGTGGACGCTCTTACTTTGCCTCTGTTTCTGGCGGGCCGGCTGTTTCCTTAAGCGCATCGGCGATAGTGGCGGCCCAGGCAGTGATGGCCTCCCAATCGCGAAAATCGCCAACCGGGGCTTTGACGTTTTTGATCATCCACTTCTCGATGAAATTCAGTTTGTCCGCATTCACGTTGCCATGAAAAACGGCAATGTCGCGGGGCTGGATACGATCGGCGATAGCTTGCTGGGCCTTGGGCAAACGCCACCCCTGCAATAATTCTACCGGCTCTCTCTCGCCCGTAGGCCCGCTGGAAAACAACCACACCTTTTGCTGGGCCAGCATTTTCTCGTTGGCCTGCAAAAACCTCGCCGCCTGTTTGCGCCATTTGCCAATGTAAACCGCACTGCCCAATACAACGGCCTGGTAAGGGGTCAGGTTGCTAACCTTATCCGCAGGCAGCACATCGGCCGGCAAACCGGCTTGCCGGAGCACTTTGCCAATTCTTTCGGCAATCTCTGCCGTTGCGCCATACTTGGTGGCATAGGCCACCAGAACTTGAATACTCATTGTCCTCTCCTTTTTTTATTATTCTTGGCTAAATACTTTATCTATTTTTGATATAATAATCCAAAGCCGGTGATAAGCGCAAGCAGGGCAGTGACAGATTCTGAGAATACCGGAATGTCCCCTATGGGTGTCCTTTGCAAATCACTCGTAAACCGTCAGAAAATCGTCAATCTTGGCCATCATTGCTCTAAATAAAAACCTCCTTTCACCGAGAACAATGGTATACTGCCAACGGGCATAAAGGGACATTTCTACCAGAGTAAAAAGTGTTCCTTTATGACCGTGCTAAGTATAGCATATTGCCGAAAAATCAACAATCTCTTGCCCAGGCCATTAATTGTTTGACACTTCTTTCTGATTGTAATAAACTACCGACGGATGCCCCCGTATCCCCCCGGCTTCAACAGGCACACAAGGAGGTGATGGTTATTGAACGGACCAAGGTAGAGCAACGCTTCCGCTATTTTTCTCGTGATCCAAAAATTTAATACGTAAAGTGAAAGGAGACAAACGCAATGAAGGCTGCTTTTTCAATGTGGAAGAATACCAGGATGATCATCCTGGTGGCAGTATGTGCCGCCATCTACGGCGCGGCGCTTATCGCCTTTAAAACCGCTATTCCCCTTATTCCCGGCATCACCGAGGTAAGGGTGGCCAACATCTTTCCGATGGTTTTTGGCCTGTTGTTTGGGCCGGCCGGCGCCTGGGGTTCGGCCATCGGCAATCTCATCGGCGATATCTTTGGCGGCACGTTAGGGCCGGGCAGTGTCTTTGGTTTTATCGGCAACTTTTTGCTGGGTTACCTGCCCTACACCATGTGGGCCACGCTCAAACCCCTGGCCGACGGCCAGCGGGAACTGGCGGTGGCCAATTGGCGCTCGTGGGTGCTCTACATTGTTATTGCCCTGGTTTCCGCCGCTGCCTGCGGCGTGATCATCGCTACGGGAGTAGCTGCATTGGGGCTGGTGCCTTACCCTATCCTGGTCAGCATCATTGCCATTAACGATACGGTGGGCGGATTGATTGGGGGCATTTTGCTGCTGGCCATCTATGGCGTCACCAAAAAACAACTGGGCCTGGTTTGGTGGGACGTGATGGAAGAATCAGACATCGGCAAGCCCATTGCCGGGGTTATTGGCGCCTGGCTGGTCACGGCCGGCGCGCTGCTTGGTTGGATTTTGGGAGGTTATCTATTGACTGGCCAGGCCCTGACCATCGGCGTCATTTTCGCCATTGTTATTATTGTTGGCAGCATCTTGCTGTAGCGCCAGCCGGGAGTCCGCAAATGGGCATTGCCGCCTTAATTGAAGACTTGAGTTTTACCTATCGAGAAACCCAACAACCGGCCCTCAACCATGTCAACGGCCAGATTGAGGACGGCACGTTTGCGGTATTAATGGGGCACGGGGGCGCAGGCAAATCAAGCCTGTGTTACGCGCTCAATGCTCTCGTGCCCCGGTTCTTTCGGGGCGATTATCAGGGCCGGGTGACCGTTAAAGAGCAAGTGGTGAGCGAAGCCCGGGTGGCCGAAATGTCGCGGCTGGTGGGGCTGGTGTTGCAAGACTTTGAGGCCCAGCTTTTTTCTACCAGCGTGGAGCTGGAGGTCGCCTTTGGCCCGGAAAACCATCGCCTGAACCGTGACGAAATTGAGCGGCGTATCACGCGCTACCTGGATTTTGTGGGCCTGGCAGCGATGCGCCAGCGCGAACCGGCCAGCCTATCCGGCGGGCAAAAACAGCGTCTGGCCATTGCCTCGGTGCTGGCCCTGGAGCCGGGCATGCTGGTGATGGACGAGCCGACCACCGACCTTGACCCGCTAGGCCGGGAGGAAGTCCTATCGGTGGCCGACCTGCTGCGTCAAGAAAATCGAACGCTGCTCATTGTTGACCACGAGCCGGAAACGGCCGAGCAGGCCGACCAGGTTTGGCTCATGCAAAAGGGCCGGATTATGGCCCAGGGGCCTCCTCGCCAGGTGATGACCGATCTGGCCGCGCTCGAAGCCTGTGGGGTCAAACCGCCGCCCACCGTAGAGCTTTTTCAAAAGATGGGCTGGCCCGGCTCGCCCCTCACCCTGGCCGAAGCCAGGGCAGCCATCGAAAAACATCACCTGGCCCAGCCGCGTCCCCTTAATCTTTCCTTCCCGGCCGCCAACACCGGCCGCCCGGCCATTTTGGAGGCGCAGGAGGTCAGGCACATTTACCCCACCCGCAGCGTTGAGGCCCTGCGTCAGGTGAATGTGAAGATCAATGAAGGCGAGTTCGTAGCTGTTTTGGGGCAGAACGGTTCGGGCAAAACTACTCTGGCCAAACATTTTAACGGCCTGTTACAACCGACCAGCGGCGAAATCCGCGTGGCCGGCCGTCCGGCCCGGGAGATCGGTCGCCGCAAATTGGCCCAAACCGTAGGTTATGTTTTCCAAAACCCTGATCACCAAATTTTTGCCAACACGGTGCGCGAGGAGGTGGGGTTTAGCCTCAAGGTGGCCGGTTTTGACGCCCAAACCGCCAACCGGCGGGTGGGCGAGGCTTTGGCGGTGGTGGGTCTCTCCGGCTACGAGGAAGAAGTGCCCTTCATCTTGACCAAAGGCGAACGCCAGCGAGTGGCGGTGGCCTCGGTGCTGGCCGCTCAACCCCAGGTGATCATTCTTGACGAGCCGACCACGGGATTGGACTATCATCACCAGCGGAGTATGATGGACATGCTGCACACGCTCAACCAACAGGGGCATACCATCATCATCATCACCCATTCAATGTGGGTAGCCGTGGAGTATGCCCGGCGCACAATTGTGTTGCAAGATGGCCAGGTGATGCTGGACGGTCCAACCCGGGCCGTCTTTGCCCACGAAACCGAGCTGGCCGCAGCCGCTCTGCGGCCGCCCACATTGTTGCGCCTGGGTAACTGGCTGGGTACCCAGGCGCTCACCGTGGGGAAAATGGCCCAGGAGTTAAAAGCGCGATGAATATCTTTTTATATCTCGACGAAAATACCTGGTTTCACCGGCTGGACCCGCGCACCAAGCTCATTGGCATGTTCATTCTCTTTATGATGGCCTTAACCTTTAACCATCCCCTGGGCGTGGGCAGTGTGACCCTGTTCGTGTTCGCCATTGCCGTTGCGGCCAAAGCTCTGCCCAATTTCTGGCGCTTGCGCTTTATCCTGGTTTTGCTGACCGTGTTCAGCACTGTGATGTGGCCCTTTTTTGCCGAGGGGCCGACCGTGCTCTGGTCGTGGGGCCGGTTGCAGGTTAGCCAGGAGTCGTTGCTCTACGGCCTGGCGATGGGGTTGCGGCTTTCGACTTTTGTCGGCTCCGGCCTGCTGTTGCTCTCAACCACAAAGAATGAGGAATTAACCAACGGCTTAATCCGCCTGAAGCTGCCCTATCCCTTTGCCTTTGCCCTTTCCACGGCCTTCCGGCTGGTGCCCACCTTTGCCGGGGCCGGGGCCACCATTGTGCAGGCCCAAATCTCGCGCGGCCTGGACCTGGAATCTGGCAATATTTTCACCCGGGCCGGAAAATTCATTCCCCTGGCCGTGCCATTGTTTATCTACGCCATCCGTCATACCAACCTGCTGGCCATGGCCCTGGAATCACGCGGCTTTAGCCCGGAACATCAACGGTCGTTGTATCTCAATCCGCAAATGAGAGGGGGAGATTACGCCGTATTGATTGTATTGGCCCTGGTGTGGTTGGGCATGCTCTACTTGCGCTGGCAGGGTTACGGCGCGGTGCTGCCCCGACTTTAGTATAAATCTCAGCTGGTCCCGTTCAATAAATCATTGGCGGCATTGACCAGGAAGATATATCCCGCGCCGACATTAATCACATATTCATTCTCGCCCCATAAAAAGGGCCAGTCTTCCTGGTTTTCAGGGAAATCCGGCTCAATAATTAAAACCCCCGGCACAACGCCGCCGGCAATAAATGAAAAATCAGCCCGGTTGGTGCCATAGGCCACCTTTTTTGAATGGGCGCCAACGCCCGAAACAAAGGAAATATTAGAGCCAGGATGGCAGCCATAGATATAGTTTAAGCCTCTAAACGTATATTCGGGCTCAATGATGTTGGGAAAGGCTTTGTGCAATAAATAATTGGTAATGGCCCAGCCAATAATCTGGCCGTTTCCGGCCCACCCTCCCCTGGAAATAGGCACGCCAAAAGGATTGATTTTATCAAACTCGGCCAATTCATTTTTATAAGCTTGAACCAACTTTTCTAATTTGGCTGCATAAGTTTCATTCATATAAGGCATCGCCCGCGCGGCCATTGCCGCATTGTGGGCAAACTGGTTTTCAATCGTCGGCCACAATGCTTCTATCCGGGTGGCATATTTAGCCTCTTTGGTGCAGATCAATAGTTCAACAGCCGCTTTGAGTTCCTCTTCTTCCAGGCTGCCGCCGGTGGTGTTGCCGTGAGAAAAAGTGTCTGGCGCATGGCTGTGTTCCTCTATCCATACTTTTTCAGCCGTAGCCAAACATTCAACCGCCAGTTCATCATTGAAGCCACGCAAAGCGCGGCTGGCGGCGGCCAAAGCGGCACTAGAGCCGTAGTTCAAGGGGGTAGATTTACTGGTAAAAGCCCAGCGATCGTCAATCGGGCTGTTATTAAATCCATCCCGTTTGCGGGTAGCCAGTTCGGGGTCTTCGGTTACAATATTATCGGTCATGGTCATGGCATCCCCCAGATGGGTATATTGGGAGATGTTGGCCGCAATGATGCCGGGAATGGCGTGGCCAACCGCGCGGTGTTGCGCAATGAGGGCCAGCACGCCGTGTTCAATCTGCTGTAGCAAATCGGGTTTGCCGTCGGGGTGGTGTATGTCCACATAGCGCTTTTCCTGATCAATCGTGGTCTCATCCCTATTCAGGCCAAAGCTTTCCCAGGTTTGCACCATACTCAACACGACTGCGTATTGTGACTGGGTGCGAATATCAAAATCCCCGGCATCAAACCAGCCGCCCACATTCAAGCCCGGAATATGCTGGCCTGGTTGGTAAGGGGTGTCGGTGGTGGGGCCTTGGGCGTACAAATCAAAATGCACGTGATCCACCGGCGCCTGCAAAGCATCATCAAGATGGGCGGCGCCATGCCAAACGCGATACGCTTCATTCACGTATAGGTGGTCCATCTGGGCCGGAAAAAAGATGTCCAGGGTGGGTTGCCAGGCATTTTCAAATACATCTTCGGCAATGCCAAAGGGTCTGGTACGTTGTTGGCCGTATTCAATAACATACAGCCCACTTTCTTTGATAGCGGTAAAATCAAACGTGAAGTAGTTATATCTGAGATATTGCCCCCATTCTTTGATCTCACCCTTGAGTTTTTCCTTTAATGCGCCTGTTTCGGTGACTTTCAGGAGGCGAGCCGTGGCCTGCGAGCTATCGTTTTTGTCAAGTTCGATCACGGCAATTTTGTTTTGCCAGGGATGGTAACCAACCTGCGAATGGGCGATCATCGGCGGGCGCGTCCAATAGGGAATCGTGTTAGCCGCCAGTCGCCATTCAATAACCTGGCCGGATTTGCCCGCCGGGATCAGGCTGCGCACCACATACCAGCCGTTTTGGGCTTTATTGCGGCCATCAAACAGTAGCAGCTTGCTACCATCCCTGGCGGCTATGGTGACGCGCCGCGCCGGGTCTTCCGGGGCCAAGACCAGGGTTTTACCGGCGGCAATGGGTTTTGGCTCAACCTGGCCCGCCTTGTCCACGGCCGTTGGGCCGCCGGGATAGAGTGGAAAAATCCCGCTTTGGCCATCCATAAGGTACGCTTTGCCAAAATAGGCGGTGGGCAGGAATTCCAGGTTAAAGCCGGCCCGGCCCTCAAGCTCGTCAGGTAGCGGCTTTTCAAGATGAACACTCAGCAGGATACCGCCCTCGCGCGCCTCGGCCCTGATCATAAAATCAAAATCATATTCGGCATATCTGGCATAAGCCTCAATCCGATTAGCGCGTCTATCTACTTCGCGTTTTACAAATTCAGGGATAGGGTCCCATTGTTCGGGGGTGGAGTGCAGTCTTACGTCGCCATTGGTGGCGGTGCGCACTTCATGGTGGATAATTTCCACGCCACTTATTTTAGAATCGCTAAAGTTGCTGTTGTACCAATTGCTAAAAACCAGCACATTAAGCCCGCGCGTTTCAAAATAGTCGAGGTCATTCAGGTTGAGATCATTGGCCGCATTTAAAGGTTGGTGAATGTTCATTAATTTCCTTCCGGTTAGATTAGAGATTGAGTATTTGCTCAAGATAGCCTACCTTGAGTTGCCTCACCTCTATTTTTGCAATGAGACCCCTCGCTCCATTTAGGCGGTGGACAAAAAATCTCCTGGCGAGTACAACCTGATTTTACACCAACTTGGTCAACACGGCCAACCCAAATCAAACACTCCGCTCTATTAAACACGACTTGAGCGACTGTTGGTACGTAATAAAAAATTACGCAGTTATAAAATCTTCCCAGAAACTGAATTTAGCTTCTGGAAAGGTGAACTGTGTAACTTCTACAAAAATCTCCAGCTTATCGAATGTTGCGTTTTATAGGATATTTCTGGCCAGCGGGAGTTTGCGGATAAAGGTAGCCAGCCAGAAACAGAGCGGGACCACAATGAGGGCCACTAAAGGGAACTTGATCAATGGGTACAGGCTCAAATCCTGCAAAGCCAGCGCAACCATAACCGCAACCGGGGCGTGAATAATATACACGGTGTAGACGCTGTCCGACATTGTTTTGGTCAGGTTACTCTGATGATTAAACCGCTGGCGGAACCAGACCAGGAGGGTGATGATCATCGCCATACAAAGGAGTTGCTCCCACAGGGCCAAAGCCAAAGCCTGCCAATGAACGCTGCCCATAAATGGGGTGGGGTCGTCCGCTCCGCCAAATATGATCATAGCGGGGAACAGCACAATGAGGGCGATGGTGATGTTGCGCCACAATTTGCCGGTGGCCTCGGATATGCTCATAAACCAATTACGGCGATAGGCCATCAGACCGAGTGCAAACAGAGCGATGTATTGGGGAAAGTAGGGAAATTGCAGATTCAACAGGTCAAAATTCCAACCTATGGGCAGCCATATCCGCACGATAAAACTGACTACCCCCAGAGCCAGGGCGAACATGGCAATTGCCATATTACCGGGCACTTTTTCATCACGCTGGGACGGGACAGGAATCCCAGGCTTTGCTAATCGTTGCCACAGCACGTAGATGGCGGCGAAGATCAACAAGGTTTCAACAAACCACAAAGGGCCGACGCCCAGCCTGATATTTTCCAAATAATGAGTTTCAAAATATCGGGCCAGGCCCCGCCACACGGACCCCTCGAAGCCGTCAACATTAACCATCAGTACGTAAACGAGCAGTGGCTCGATGATGATCATGTAGAACAGCAAGGGGATGCCCAAACGCAAAAGCCGATCTTTGAGAAACAGCCTGGCCCCCTTGCGATCATAAGAACCGGGGGTGAAATAGGCCGATATCATAAAAAAGAAGCCCATAAAGAAAGCTTGGTTCACGGCGTTAAACATTGTAAGCAGGATAGTGGTGAGGTCGTCCGGCTGACCTTCATAATAATACCATCCCCCGCCATGGCCGTAAGTGATGGATAAGTGGAGCAGAACCACCAGGGTGATCAGCAATATTCTTAAATTATCAATAAAATATAATCGAGCTTTGGCCACTGCTTTAGCCGATATCGGCATTTCTATAGCTCTATTTGCTGCATTGATTGATAGAGTTGTCATCATTATCCTCCTGGGAATTAATTAAAATGTTGAATGGTTTTATAAATTTCGCGTATCTTTTTTTCTAACATGCCGGCGGCTGCGTCTTTCTCAATGAAGGCGTCAGCCCCGACCTGTGCGGCTCGTTCCCGATTGTGTTGGCTACCATAGAGGGTGAGCGTTATTACGCCCCCGGCCAGATGGCGGCTCTTGATTTGCCGGGTGGCCTCAAAGCCATCCATCTCCGGCATTTTTAGATCCATAATGACAATATCGGGCCTCAATTGCTCAGCCATCTGCACGGCTTCCAAACCGTTGGCTGCCTCACCGACCACTTCGAAATCGTCTGCCAGTTGCAGCAGAGTTTTGATCCCTTGTCGGACGTGAGCCAAATTGTCTACGATAAGCACCGTTATCCTGGTCGATTCAATTGGAGAGGAATGTACACTCGTTGCCGTCATTTTTACCACCAGATAGGCTCATCTAAATCGCCATTCCACACCGGATGCGTTGACTCCTGATTTTCATCCAATTCACTATTTTGTTCAGGGACATTGGGGTGGGCTGGCTCATCCAACTTTGTGGTGAACCAGTCATGAATGACACTGGGTAGATCAACTCCGATGGTGATGGTTCTCTGTAAAGCGTTCATTGGTTCCTCCTGTTTCTGTGCTGCCGCCTTTGCAATTGAATGTTTATTTGAAAATAGTGTATCAAGTTTTTCCGCCATCCACATCGGGCCAGCCGTGTATTTTAGGTAATAAAAAAGACCGATCTCGTAGATCGGTCCGGGTAGGTCTTTGGTCTTAGGACTACAGGGGGAGAGCTATTGTTCTGGCCCCAGGCCCTTTTGCAGCGCGTAAATTGCCGCCTGAGTACGGTCGGCCAGGTGCAGTTTGCTCAGGATATTACTCACATGGGTTTTGACTGTTTTTTCGGCAATGGTCAACATCTGAGCGATCTCGCGGTTGCTCAGACCGGTGGCAATGAGCCGCAGCACTTCGAGTTCCCGTTCAGTGAGATCTTCAGAATCAGTTTCACCGGGTTTGGCAGGCGCAGTCTTTTGCTGTTTTGCTTTTGCGGTTACCTGCTGCATGAGTTTTTTAGTCACCTCGGGATGCAGTTGGGCCTCGCCCCGCTGCGCAGCTTTGATTGCTTCTACCAAATCGTCGGGCGACACATCCTTTAACAAATAACCCAAGGCCCCCGCCTCAATTGCCGCAAAAACTTTCTCATTTTCAATAAAACTGGTTAAGGCCAACACCTGAGTTTCGGGGCTGAGTTCCCGGATACGGCGCGTGGCTTCGATACCGTCCAGTTGGGGCATCACCAGGTCCATCAACACAATATCGGGTTGTTGTTGACGCACTTGCTCCACCGCTTCCAAACCATTGGCTGCCTCGCCCACCACTTCAATCCCTTCACTCAACGTGAGAAAGGTGCGCAACCCCTGCCTGACCATCGCATGGTCATCAACAATCAAAACCTTGATCTCATCCATCCGCTTCCTCTCCTTCAACCTGGGGAATCTCTACCCTGATCCGGGTTCCTGCGCTGGGTTGAGAGTCTACTTGAAACGTACCGCCCATCATTTCCGCACGCTCGCGCATGCTGGAAAGCCCCATCTTCGTCTCGTTAAATTTGAGGGCGGCAGGGTCAAAACCTATCCCTTCATCCTCAATCTGGAGCAGCACCCGGTTATCCTCCATGATCAACGTAACTACAGCGTTACCGACCTGGGCATACTTGACGACATTGTTGAGCGCTTCCTGAACAATGCGGAACAATCGGCGTTCTTGAATGCCGGAGAGTCGCCTTTCTCCTTCTATTTGAAGGTCAACCTCCAGTCCTGCTCGACTTTTCAGAGCAGCCAGGTGTTTGCGCAACGCCGAAACTAATCCTTCTTCTTCCACCGCGGGAGGACGGAGTTCAAAAATCAAAGCCCGCATCTCGGCCAGGGCACCTTGCGCCAATTCCTGCAGATGATCAAGCTGAGGGGCAACCTGGGCGGGGTCTTTGTCCAGTAACAGCCGCGCCGATTTGGCGGTGAGGGTGATACTAAAAATGGTTTGCGTCACCGAATCGTGTAGTTCCCGGGCCAGATGGTGGCGTTCTTTGGTTGCGGCCAGTTCCTCGGCCTGGGCCGCATAGTGTTGCAATTGCCGGTGTGCCTCTTGAAGCTCCGTTAGCAACTTTTGACTCTCTTGACGCGCGGCCTCGGCCTCCTCACGGGCGGTATCGGCTTGGCGCATGAAGGCCACGTAGGAACCGGCAAAAAGATAGGCCACCGTGTAGGTTAAGATAAACGGTATCCCCTCACCCCAGCCAAAGCGATAGAGCATCAGGATAGCCATCACCACCGTGAATAAAATTATCCATCGAAATCCGATCCGTGGCGGGAGAACACGCATGGCCTGAAGCGTGAGCGGGATCAACAAAACAGCAAAATAATCGGTGACAATTGAACCGGCTGGGATAAGCAGCAGGACAGCAGTGATGACAGTTTGTACCGCCAGATAGAGCGGCGTATACCACGGCGAACGGCGAGAGAGCCACGGCTCAATCGCCAATAACAGAAAGAAGGCAGCTAATAGCCCGGTTACTAGCCACTGGTAAGTCCGGCCCTGAAAATGAATCAAGCCACGAATGGTCGCGCTTAGGGCAAAAAAGTAAATAATCACGTATGTGATTAATGTTCTGTATCGGGCCATAAACATCTCCGCAAGCCGGTTTACACTTCAGCCCTCGCTGTATTCATTATTTTGGCGTATGGGGGAGTCCCTACAAACCATTGTAGCACCTATTAGATCTCCCTCAAAATCTTCCGGTTCAGCCAAGCAGGGGAAAATAGAATTTTGTGTAAGAATGAGGGGCAGAAGTATATTCTTGCCAGAGGGGTACAATAAACCTCAAGGCAAGGGCTATAGTTCATCGAGTGGCAATAGCACCAATCTATTTTTGCTTGATAACCAACAAGGTTAAATCATCATATAATTTTTGTTGGCCAATAAACTGCCGAACATCGGTTACCACCGCCTCTTTGATTACTTCGGCGGGTTGCGCCCAATGTTGGCCCACTACCGTGCATAGCCGTTCCAAACCGTAGAAATCTCCGGCTTTGTTCTCGGCCTCGGTAATGCCGTCGGAGTACAAGACCACCCCATCGCCGGACTGCAAATCAATGGACAACTCGTCTACAAACTGGCCAATGTTAGTGACCAACCCAACGGGAAAACCCAAATCCAGGGTATTTTGCAACTCTATCTGTCCCCCCTGGCGGACCACAATTAACTGCTCGTGTTGGCCGCTCAAGCGCATCCGGCCCATTTGGTTTTCCTGGGAGGTAGCATAGTCAAGCAAGGCCAACGATAGGCTTTTGTCTACCCTCATTCGTTGCAGGTTGGCGTGCAGCATGCGGTTGATAATGTCCAGAAACCGGATAGGGTCGTCAATGCCACTGGTCAGCAGGGTGCGCACAGCGGTTTGCAGCATGAGCATCACCACGCCGCTTTCCAGGCCATGGCCGGTCACATCGCCAATGCCAATTTTAACCGAGCCGTTATGTTTGAGCACGTCGTAATAATCCCCCCCCACTTCGTCCGCCGGTTCCATATAACCCGCAATATCCAATCCCTTGATTTGTTGTAGCTCTTCTTTGGTAGGCAAAAGCATCTGTTGCAAACGGCGGCTCACGTCCAATTCTGCCGTCATCCGCACGTTTTCAAATTTGAGCCGCTCGTTGAGGCTGGCAATTTCGGCGTTGGCCCGGTTGATCTGTTCAAATAAAGAGGCATTGTTCAGGGCTACGGCTATCTGCGCGGCCAGCGTGCTTTGGATCTGAATATCATCATCTGTAAAATAATTGATTTCATCGGCCTGCACGTCAAGCACACCCAACACATAATCACCCACCATCAACGGCACGGCCAGTTCCGAGCATGTATCAGGTAATAACGGATTGGGCAACCAGTGGGGGGTTTCGCGCACGTTGTTAACGATAAATCCTTGACCCGTGCGGGCTGCCCGCGCAACCAATGATTGTTCCTGGCGGCGAGAAATGGACCACCCTTTGGCGATCATTTGTCGCCCCACTTGACCGGCTCCGGCGGCCAACACCAGATTTTCCCCGCTCTCGTCAAACAGATAAAGATGCGCGTGATACAGCCCAAAACTTTCTTTGGTCAGGTCAACCACTTTTTGCAGCAGTTCGGTTGTATCCAAAACCGTGGAAACCGTGGTACTGACTTTGGCCACGGTTTGCAATTGCCGGAACCGCTTTTCCTCTTGTTGCACCAGGAGCGCGCCTTTCAGGGCGCTGCTAATCATCCCCCGCAGGGTGTCATAAACTGAGGTCAACCGATCAATCAGGACTACGGCCCCCATTTCAAATAGAACAAAGCCTATTTGCTGGTCCTGAAAATAGAGGGGTTCAACCACATAGTTATACCGTCGGTCTGGGGGCAGCATGCCCGGCGGCGCCAATTCCCGCGCCGGAAAACGAAGCCCTTCAGGGGGTAAATCAATCCGTTTTGGCGCGGCAGGGTTTGCAGCGTCGTAGGCCAACATCAGCCGCGCCCATTCGTCAGGCGCTGCCGGGTCTTCAAATAAGGCCAGGTAGGCGCTGGGAATGGGCAAAGGCGGCAAGCCTTCCGCCAGGATATCCATCAGCTTGGTCATGTCAAAGGTGGTGATCAAGGTTTGGCTGAACCTGTCCAGCCTCTGGGTTCGTTGTTCGGTTTGCACCATTTGGAACATGACGACCTGCTCGGCCGTTTCGCCAATCACCACGCGAGCCTGTTGCCACAGACTATCGGCCAGAACAAGGTCATCATTGGCCAGATAAGGGCGCAGGTGACGTTGCAGCACCGAAATGGCCCTTTGCCAGGCGGTTACGCCGCGATTTGCATGCCTGGCCTGGCGTAATACTCTGTCCAATTCCTGCAAAAAAACGTTCGGCGTTTCCTCTTTGTTTGCGGCCATAAGCGCGGCGGCAAAGGCATCCAGTAACTTTTCGGCCCATTCCGACATCCTGGCAGGTTCAACTTCCGTGAAGATGGGAGCTATTGCTTTTAATATGGCGGTAAGAATGTCATCCCGTTGCTTAGAAAAAACAGCCTCAAAGCCCTCATCTACCGGCACTACCCGCTGCACAACGGCTTGCCTGGCCGCCAGGGAAGAACAACCGCACGATTGGCGGATAATCATTTCTGATTGGAGCGTGACCAGTTGAGGCACTTCTTCACCCTGGCCTTGAGCCAGCACCATCTCGGCCGCTTTACGTCCCATTGCAGCCAGGGGTCGCCCCACGGTACTCAGGGGAGGAGGAACAACCCGATTGACCGTTCCGTCGCCAATGCCCACAATGGCCACATCGCCCGGCACATGGATATCCCTGGCTTCCAACACCTGCAAAGCGCCTATCGCGGCCAAATCATTGGCGGCCACAATGGCTTCAAAGGTAACATTTCGGTCGAGCAGCATCTGCATAGATTTCATGCCGGCCTCAACCTGGTAGTCACCCGGCACCACCAGGGCCGGGTCAAGGGGCAGGTTATGTTTGGTCAGAACTTCGGCATAAATCTGGTAACGCTGCTTGGCTTCCAGGTTATGTTGAGGCCCTTGCAGAAACGCAATCCGGCGGTAACCGTGGTCAACAATCAGGTGGGTGATCAGGTCTTGCAGCCCTTTTGTATCATCAATGATAACGCTGGGAATGCCTTCCAACTTTTCCAACACATTCACCACCGGCAAGGGCGCATACCGGCGACAAAAAGCCGTAAACTCTGCGGTGGGCACGTACGAGCCGATACTGCTGGACACCATGATCAGCCCATCAATCCGTTCCGGGCTGACCAAATTATAGATAATATTGCCCTGGGCCTCAAAATTTTGCCCCGGATTGCGCACGGCTTCGCCCACGTACATTATAAAATTAGCCCCGCATTCCCCGGTAACTTCAGTTACCCCGGCCTGGATGGTGGCATGGAACTCGCCAAGACTCTTGACAAATAGGCCAATGGTCGGACGTTTAGGCTGTAGGCCGGTTTGTTTTTTATGGTCAGGTTTTTTGCTCTTCATCATCTGGTTGCCTCATTGTTGTTGAAATTTTTTAGGCAGAGGCTATTTTGGGGATAGACTCAGGTCAAAACTGGCTTTGATCAAACAAGCCACACTTGATTCTAATCTTATTGTACCAGACATTTGGGTTGAATCAATCCCCAGATTTTGGTACTTTTTAGTCACAACTTTTTATAGACTTATCCTGCCCAAACGCGCAAAACGAACCGCCAATTCCGGCTTGCTCCAAAAATGGAGATGCACGTAAGAGGCCCAGAGATTGTCGAAGTAAGCGCCTTCTGGTTGGGGTTCTCCCTGACCGGCGGCAGGGAGTAAATGATAAGTGGGGGGTAACTCAGAGGGACGGCCTGACCACTCAGAATAGTGAAACTCGTGGCCGCGCACCGTTTCGCCTGCCGCTAGCAACCAGGAATCATTGGCCGCCCGGGCCAGCCGGTAACCCAGGGTGAGGCGGCGTTCGGTCATCACCGAATGGCCCGGCAGCAGGCCGACCATGGGGTATTTTTGTCCGGCCAGGTCGGTGATGGATTCGGTGAGGTACATCAGGCCGCCACATTCGGCGTAGATGGGGATTTTGCGCGCATGGGCCTGGCGCAGCGCCCGCCGCAACTCAACATTGGCCGATAGTGGGGCGGCGTACAACTCCGGGAAACCGCCGCTCAGGATAATGCAGCCGGCGGCCGGGGGCAAGCCAACATCGTGCAGGGGGCTAAAAAAGGCAAGTTCGGCCCCGGCAGCGCGGAGTAAATCCAGGTTGTCCTGGTAAGTAAAGTTGAACGCCTCATCCCGCGCCACGGCGATGACCGGAGCGTCGCCCGCAACCGGCGGCTCAATTGGCAAAATATTAGACAGGTTTGGCGCGGGCAAAGGGGGCGCTTGCCGGGCCACGGCCAGCAGGTGATCCAGGTCAAGATAACGTTCAACCTGCGCGGCGGCGGCATCAATAAAAGCCTGCCAGCGCCCGGGTTCGGCGGTGGGCACCAAACCCAGGTGCCGTTCGGGGATTTCCAGGGCGGCGTGGCGGGGCAGCCAGCCAAACACCGGCCGGCCGGTGGCCTGTTCAATGGCCGCGGCCACGCCCTGGCCATGGCTGTCGCTGCCAACTTGGTTGACCACAAACCCGGCCAGCGGCAAGTCCGGGTCAAACTGCGCATAACCCAGAGCCATAGCCCCGGCGCTGCGGGCCATTTTACCGGCGTCCAGCACCAGCACCACCGGAGTATCTAAAAGTTTGGCAATCTGCGCCGTGCTGCCGGTTTCGTCCTGGTAGCTAAAACCATCGTACAGCCCCATCACGCCCTCAACAATCGCCAGGTCAACTAGGCTGGCGGCATGGGCAAATAGCGCCTGCACATAATTTGGGGGAACCATCCAGGTGTCCAAATTGCGGCAAGGACGGCCGGCGGCCAGGGTGTGGTAGGTGGGATCAATATAGTCCGGGCCGGCCTTGAACGGCTGTACGGCCAGGTCGCGCCGGGCAAAAGCGGCAATCAAGCCTGCGGTGAGGGTGGTTTTACCAACCCCACTGTGTATTCCCGCAATGGTCAGCCTGGCCCGGTTCAAGGTTGGGCTGCCACGGCCTTTTGCCGCCGGCGATAGGCTTGCAGCCAGCGCATGGCGTATTCGTCCCGGCCCAGGGCCAGGTCGGCGGCTAAAACGGCGGTGATAATTTCCGTGACTAGGGGGTTGGTGATGGGGCAGGTTAGGCCCGCCTTTATGGCCATAGCCATAAAGGCGGCGTTGATGTATTTACGATCAGGCAAGCCAAAGGAAACGTTGCTGGCGCCCATGGTGATGTTGACCCCAAATTCCTGCACCACCAACTCAATAGTTTCCAGCGTAACGCGACCCGCATCACTATCGGAGCCTATGGTCAGGGTGAGGGGGTCAATCACAATGTCTGCCGGAGCGATACCCAGTTGGCCGGCCCGCTCGATGATTTTGGCCGCCACCGCCAGCCGCGCGGCGGGGGTGGCCGGGATGCCGTTGTCGTCCATGCACAGACCAATCACGGCGGCCCCGTGCTCTTTAACCAGGGGCAATACCGCCGCTAATGATTTCTCCTCGCCGTTGACCGAATTTACCAGAGCCTTGCCCTGGTAAATTGAGAGGGCGTTCTCCAGGGCTTTAGGATTGGCCGTGTCAATACACAGGGGTACATCGGTTTCGGCCATGACCGTGCGCAAAACCTGTTTTAGTAGCTCCGGTTCGTCGGCGTCGGGCACCCCGGCGTTAACATCAAGAACGGCAGCGCCGGCCGTAACTTGCGCGGCGGCATCCTGGCGCACCAGCTCAAAGTTGCCTGCTTGCAAGGCCGCCAATACGGTCTTACGGCCTGTTGGATTGATCCGCTCGCCAATGATAACGGTGGGGTTGTCCCGGTTGATTTCCACAGTTTGAGTGGCTGATGAAAGCGTGGTGGTCAGGCTTTTGGTCATGTTTGCCTCCAAAATTAAATTTTTACGACGAACGACCCACGACGAACGACCAACAATATCTGTGCCACTTATTTATGGGCCGTTCGTCGGTTGTCGGTTGCCGACCCTTATCAGGATACCGGAGAATTGGCTGAAGTGAATGGATTTTGTGGCAATTGTTTGTTTAATTTGGTCTGAAATTAGTTACTCTCCGCCGTTGCCCAAAAGGCCCAGGTGCGAGTTATCGCCCAGGGTAAATTTGTAGGCCCGGGGGCGAATGGGCGAGCGATGCACCACCACATTCCGCCCAATCAGGCTGTCTTCAATGCGGTGGTTGATGTTACGAATCTGGCTGTGCTCCAATACAATGGAGCGGGAGATTTCGGCGTTTTCAATCAGGCAGTGATGGTAGATGCTGGTAAAGGGGCCAACGTAGGCGTTGATAATGCGGGTCTCTTTGCCAATAATGGCCGGGCCGCGCACCACGCTGTTGATGATTTCCGCGCCTTGTTCCACCGTTACCCGGCTGTCCACTTCGCTATCGCGGTCAATGTAACCCTCAACAGTGGGGGTCAGTTCTTCCAATACCAGGCTGTTGGCCTCCAGCATGTCGCCGGGCGCACCCGTATCAATCCACCAGCCCCGGTGGACGTAGGCATGAACGTTATGGCCGGCATCAACGAGCCATTGAATGGCGTCGGTAATTTCATATTCGCCGCGCCAACTGGGGGTGATGGCTTTGACGGCTTCAAAAATGTGCTGATCAAACATGTAAATGCCCACCAGGGCTAAATCGCTGGGCGGCTCTTTGGGCTTTTCAATGAGTTTGACAATCCCCCCTTTGTCGTCGAGAACAGCCACTCCGTACTCCTGGGGCCGGTCAACGCGGGTCAACACAATCTGCGAGTTGTAATCGCTGTTGGCAAACTCGGCAATGAGGGGGCTGATGCCTCCTTCAATTACATTATCGCCCAAAAACATCACAAAACGGTCCTGGCCCAAAAAATCCTCTGAAATTTTTACCGCGTGGGCCAAACCCAGTGGCGCTTCTTGGGGGATGTACGTGATGTTGACGCCCCACTGCCCGCCCTGGCCCACTGCCCGCTCTATGTCGGGGGCGGTATCGCCAACCACAATGCCAATGTCGCTAATGCCGGCATCGCGGATAGCCTCAATCACCCGCACCAAAACGGGTTTATTGGCCACGGGGATAAGCTGTTTGGCGCTGGTATAGGTGAGCGGGTACAGGCGAGTGCCTTTGCCGCCGCTTAAGATTAATCCTTTCATGGATTAACTGTCTCCTTATTTTCAAATATCATCTTCAAATATTGGTGGTGGGTCAAACAAGGTTAAAGAATCGCTGATGATAAAAATATCTTTGAGTTCCGTCTGATTTAGAAAGTCAATTGCTTCGGGGATAGCTTCAAATTCATAAGATTGCACTTCGCCCAGATTAGAGTGGAATTCAAGGACAACTTTACTGATTTGGCGTTCAACTGTGTCGTCAAGAATATTCAATACAAGCATTTCTAATTCAGCTTTGATATCGTTGACCATTTCTACGCCAATATTCGCTCGCTGGTCATTACTTAACCTCAAGTATCTTTGCCATGAAACAATTGCGCTTTCTCTATCTTTTTCGTCCCAGTCAAAATCAATATCATGTTGGGCCAGCAAATCACAGATACGACTAAAAGGGATAAGAAAAATATTGATATCGTGGCTTTTCATCATGGTGATGGATGATGAACTCCAATTCCCGGCCAAAACGGCGATGGAACTTCTGATGCTGGCGTATCTCCTCCGTAAAGCGGGGTGAGCCGTACAGACCCAACTGCCTTTATCGCGGTTGTGCTTTTTATACCGGATATATTTTGACTCGATAAGAATCACAGGCTGCATACTTTCATTGGCTATAACCGCATCCACATTGTAAGCAGTGCCAAATTTATCATACATTAAAAGTTTTTTTCTATTCTTGAAGGGGCTTTTACTGATGAAATAAAAATTTTGACTTTCAACGAGGTCGGTTAAAAAAATATTTAACGCCTTTTCCATCTCGGCACCAATTGCCTCACCGAGCGCGCTACCGGGGTTTTGGATGTCGTTATTCATCTTAATTTTTGGTCAGGGTAACGATAGATTCTCTTAGCAAAACATTATGCCGTTGGGGATTATCTTTCCATTTCCCGCCACGGGTGCGCAATACATCTATTGTGTATCGGTCAAAACCAATATCTACGCCGATTTGGCCAATTAGTTCATCGGTAGGGATGTGAACGCCATAAGGCGCAGAATCGCCTAACACAAAAATGGCCCTATGACCCGGTTTTAATACCCTAAATACATCCGAAATAATTAAAAACATATCGTTGAAATAACCTGAAACAAGATGGTCATAACTCTTTTTGCCGCCTTTGGTTAAGCGAATTTGACTGAGTTTAGATACGGCGTCAGAGAGAAATCCAAAAATTTTCGGGGAGGCTTTTTGTAGATTCTTGGATAAATTGTATTTGGGGTCATTTCTGGAGATTTGGGTGGTAGCAGAAGTAATCAGCTTGGCGCGGACATTTTTGGTGATATCGCCCCAGGTTTTGGCCTCGCCAAAGAAATAAAGTTCAAGCCGGGTGCGGTCGGCATAATCAAAATTATTAAGATAGGGTGGGGAAGTAAAAACAAAATCAACCGACTCTTCAGGAATCTGGGCGGTGGTATTACGGGAATCGGCATTGAAAATTTTGTGAAATGACCATTGGTAATCTTGCTCTGCTTCATTGACAGTGATTTCTATATCATCTAACATCTGCCAAATTTGCCTGGAAAATTCAAGCAACGCATCTTTATTGAGAGAGGTTGACTTTTGTTTTTTGGGCGCGACATAAGGCCAGCCGGTAGCCGCCGTGGAAACTTGACGGAGGATATTGGTTAAACCGACAAAAAGAAAATCCGTGACGTCGGGGGCAAAATCACCCTCGCTTAAAGCATTACGCAGAAATAACAAGTCTAACAAGGTCTTATCTTCGTAACACTTTAATACCAATTCTGGAAACTCAGTTTGCAGGTAGTCATGAAGATCGCCAGAGAAATGGTTTCGGGCTTTGCGAACCATTGTCTCAATTTTGGAGATCGCATCAATAACTGCTCTTCGATTTATATCCCAATTAAGTTTAACTTTAGCTACTTTAAAAACAAACGGATGCGCTTCAACACCATAAGAATTGACCCCTAACTTCTTGGCGGTCACATTTGTTGTGCCTGATCCCATAAACGGGTCATAAACAACCTTGCCGGGGGTAATATGGTTATTTTTGAGACTGGTTTCAACTGCCTTATATGAAAATCCGGCCGGGTAAGTAAACCAACTATGAATAGGGGCGCGTAGACTATCTTTGAAAGTGCCCCATTCTTCAGTATTGGTTATTTCTTCCTCTTCTTCAATAATAAATAATGGCAGTTGTTTAGCGTACATCCATGCTTTCTCTAATTTTGGCGTATTATTTTACGTATATTGTAAAGCGCCATCGGCCCGGGCGTTGGTCAACACGGCCCCAATCAAACGGGCGTTGACTTTTTCCAGGCGATCTTTGGCGGCTTTCACGTAATCCCGCTTGGTGCTGCCTGCGCTAACAATCAACAACACCCCATCCACAATTGAAGCCAGCAAGGAGGCATCGTTTACGGTAATGAGGGGCGGCGCATCAAAAATTACCATTTCGGCCATGTCGGCCAGGTGAGCCAGCACAACGGCCATTTTTTTTGAGGCCAATAGCTGGCTGGGAATGGGAGGGAGGGGCCCGCTGGTCAGCACCCGCAAACTGGTGTTGGGGACAGTTTGTAAAGACGGCGTTTTAAAAGTCTCGTCATTTCTGAAGAGACTGGTGAAGCCGTGTTCGTTTGACAGGTTGAAGAGAGTGTGCTGCATGGGGCGGCGTAGGTCGGCGTCAACCAGAATAACAGGACGGTCGCCGTCGGCCATAGCTACGGCCAGGTTGGCCACCGTGATGCTTTTGTCGTCGGCAGGCGCGGGCGAGGTGACCAGCAACGTTTTTAGTTGTTCGTCCACGCTGGAAAACTCAATATTGGTGCGCAAGGTGCGATAGGCTTCCGCCGCCGTTGAACGAGGGTTGGTTAAAGTGACAAGTGTGTCTGACATAATTTAATCTCTAATCCCTACTTTTTTTGAGTTTATTACCGGATATGTGGCTATTTTGACAATGCTAGATTACTATGTCAAGTAAATACGCCGATATTAGATAACATAACGATTTTTAGTCGGTTCAGGAGTCCAGAGCTTGCTCTGGAATCAGCTTTTCCCAAAGCAAGCTTTGGAATCCTTTTTTCTTTTACCTTGTTTTTGCGCAGAGGCGGGTTTTATTGTTTTTGTTGCCATAATCCAACTTGACGTAATAATGTAACATTGTCAAACTATTCACCTTGCCATGTCATTGACCGTCATTTTGAGGCCAGAGGCCAAAAAATCTCCATGCGGCCCTGCTTTGCTTCGTTTTTGATATACTGCATGGAGATTCTCCGCTCGTTCCTCGCTCAGACCTGTCCTGAGCGCAGCCGAAGGAATGATATGACCTGAATAGCTACGGCTTATTTTTGCAACTGCTCGCGCAGCATTTGCTCGGCCAATTGGGGATTGGCTTTGCCCCGCGTAACCCGCATCACCTGCCCCACCAAAAACTGAATAACGGTGTCTTTGCCGCCTTTGAACTGCTCCACCGGCCCCGGGTTGGCCGCAATCACCTGCTGGGCAATGCCGGCCAGTTCGGCGGTGTTGCTGATCTGCTGCAAGCCCAGTTCTGCCACTATCTTTTGGGGCAAACGGCCGGTTTCAAACATGACCCCAAAAACCTGTTTGGCCGCCGGCCGGTTGATAGTGTTGGCGTTGACCAGCTCAATCAGTGTAACCAGGTGTTCCGGTTTGATTTTGAGTTCGCTTACATCCGTGCCGCTTTCGCCCAACAGGCGGAACAGTTCGCCCGAGACCCAGTTGCTAATGAGTTTGGGTGTCACCTCCGCCGACTGGCCAGCGGCTTTGACCACGTTATCAAAAAATGTAGCAATGGCCGCATCTTCAACCAGAATGGCTGCCTCTTTGGGGGTCAGACCAAAATTTGTGGTGTATCGAATTAACTTGGCCTCGGGTAATTCAGGCAGCCTGGCCTTGATCTCCTCGACCCAAGCCCGGTCCAATTCCAGCGGCGGCAAATCCGGCTCCGGGAAGTAGCGGTAGCCGGTATCGCCCTCTTTGCTGCGCTGCAAAAAAGTGACGCCGCGATTTTCGTCCCAGCCGCGGGTGGTCTGCTCAATCACGCCGCTTTCATTTAGTACTTTGAGCTGGCGCTCAATCTCGTAGGCAATTGAGTTACGCACCGCGCGGAACGAGTTGAGATTTTTGATCTCCACCTTGGTGCCCCACTCGCCCGTGGCCATATCTTGCAACGACAGGTTGACCTCGCAGCGCATGGCGCCTTTTTCCATATCGCCGGTGCTCACGCCCAGGTAACGCACCACCTGGCGCAATTTGGTCACGTAGGCATACGCTTCCTCCGCCGAGTGAAGGTCGGCTTCGGTCACTATCTCCATCAGGGGCACTCCGGCCCGGTTCAGGTCAACCAGGCTGTGGTCATTGACGTGCGTCAATTTGCCGGTGTCTTCTTCCAGGTGGACCCGCCGGATGCGGATACGTTTGGGCGTATGGTTTGCTTCAGTTTCAAGGTTAACGTAGCCGTTCACGCAGAGAGGCAATTCGTATTGGGAAATCTGGTAACCTTTGGGCAGGTCGGGATAAAAATAATTTTTGCGGGCAAAAACATTGTGCAATTGAATGTGGCAATGTAAGGCCAGGCCGGTCATAATGGTATATTCCACCGCCCGTTGATTAATTACCGGCAGCACGCCCGGCATGCCCAGGCAAACCGGGCAGACATTGGTATTGGGCGGCACGCCAAAAAAGTCGGCGCTGCAACCGCAGAACATTTTGCTCTTGGTATTCAGTTCAACATGCACTTCCATGCCAATGACGGGTTGGTATTTCACGGGTCATCCCTCTGGCGCTATTTTGGTTTGCCCAAACGCCAACAGATTATAATCAATAATTGGGATTGGGGCAATGTATGGGGGCAGGAGGGGGAACAGGTGCACCCGCCGCTATTCCTCAAAGGGGATAACGGTTTGTTTAAAATAGCCGGGGTAATAGGTAAAGATCACGTCGTAGCTGGCCTGATCGCCGGGGGCCAGGTTGGGGGGAGAGACGTAGGCAAAATTCACGTTGATCACTCGATGGTCCCGGCCGTAAATAACGGCCGCTACTTTGGTGCGTTTGGCAATGGTGTTGCCTGTATTTTGAATAATGCCCTTGACGTGAAAGAAGCCTGCCTCATCCTCGAAACGCCTGGTTTCCACTACCGCCAATTGGGGTTTTGGTTTGGCCGCCACAGGGCGAGCCGTGGCCCGCAGGCTGTAGGAAGCCAGGCCGGTGGGCCGGGTCAGAGTAATCAGGAAGGGAGCAGTTTCGCCGGGCGGGATGGCCTCAAGCAAGGCCAGGCCGTGGGCCACGTCAATCACGGTGCCAACGGCATCGTAGAAGGTAACGGTGATATTGGTTTCTCCGACCTCTTGCCGCGAGTCGTTGCGCACCTCGCCGGCAATGGTGAGAGTGTTGAAGTTATCGGTAAAATTGTGATCGCTGACCAAACCCAAAAGGATGGTATCAGGTGATAGGGTGGTGGAGTCGGCAGTTACGCCAAACGTTGAGGAATCGGGTTGATGAGTCAGGGTGTCGCTGACGGACGGGTTGGCCGGGGTTTTGACCGTAACTTGAGCAAGAACAATCTCCTGGTCAGGTTCCAGGTGGGTCAGGCGATAACGATAGGTCATGCCCGGCCGTAACATTTCGTCAACAAAGGCAGGCTGGGTGGCAGTGTGAGTTTTATAAACGTAAACGCCGTAGCCGGTGCCCATATCGCTGTAAAGGCGGTATTGCCTGGCTTTTTCCAGTGGCTCCCAACTGAGCGCGATACTGCCGTTGGTTAAAGGAATGGCCTGGATGGGCCTGGCCACGCTGGCCGGCGCTTGCTCGGCTTGGGCGAGCGGGTCAAGTGAATCATTTAAGGCGGCTGCGGCAATGGCCGTGGCCGGTGGGGCGGGTGTCACGGTAAAGGTAGGCGTGGGCGATGGGAGACGGGTGGGCGTAGAACTGGGTGTAAACGTGGCGGTGGCGCTGGGTCGAGGGGTATGGGTTGGCGTTGGCGTGCCGGTGGGTCGAGGGGTAGAGGTAGGCCGGCGGGTGGTCGAGGCGCTGGGTCGAGGGGTATGGGTTGAGGTGGCGGTAGGCGTGGCGGTGGGCAATGGCGTACTGGTGGCAGTAAGGGTATGGGTGGGTGTAGCGGTAGGAGGGGGAGTGTTGGTTGGGCTGGGCGTTGGGGTTGGCGTAGGAGTGGGTGGCGGGGTAGGAGTAACCGTTGCTTGGACCGTGGGAGTGGAAGTTGGGCTTGTCGGCGAGGGCAGCGGAGCCGGGGAAATATTGACCGGCGGAATGGACGTAGGGGTAGCCGTAGCAGTGTTTATGATTTCGTTCAAACCGGCTGTTTCACCCTGGCTCAACGGCGACGGAAAGGGGGTGGCCGAGGGCGCGGCGGTAATAGTTGGCCCGGGTAACGCTGATGCTGGGGTGGTGGGTAAGACGACCACCTGGGCCGGGGCGGGTGGGGGCACTCGCCAGAAATCATTGCTAATCACCACATAGGCCAATGCCCCCAAAACAATGCAGTTGAGCAACAACAAATATCCTAAAAATGCAATTTGCCAGGGCTTCCAACCTCGCATCTGTTTACCCTAACGGACCTTGGTAAAGATGACCTCAAACGAGTAATGGTAAAGCGAATTGGCCACGCCATTATCGTTTGCTGGGCAAAGTTCGTTGCGAGGAATATCGGGTGAGATGGGGCCGATAACCTGGCTTGACCCATCCATCACTTCCACAAAATATTCCCCCTTGAACATGGCAAAATCGGTCAGGCCGGGGTCTTCCATTTTGGTGCCGGTGATGATAATGGCCTCGCCGCCGCTGCCGCCGGGCCAAAAAACCCTAACCTTTACGTCGGGGAGGCCATTACCGGCTTGATCGCGCACATAAACAAAAATGTGGTGTTTGCCCTGGTTTTCGCAGGGCGTCAATTGGCGCACCGTGCCAATATAATCATACGCCGGGGTAGGCGTATGGGTGGGCACCGGCACGCTGGTGGCCCGGATAGGGCTGGGAGTGGGGATAAGGGTGGGGGTGGAGGTTTCGGTGGGAATGGGCGTAATGGTGGGGGTCCAGGTGGGAACGCGGGTGTTGAGGGGCGTAGGGGGGGGCAAATTGGTCGGCGTTGGGGTAAAGGTGGGGAAGGGGGTTCGCGTAGCCGGGGCCTGGGCCAGCACCCGTTGAAAACTGCCCGGCGATTGGACAGCCAGCAGCCAGATCAGTCCGCCCAACACCACAATATTAACCAACGTTAAGAGTGAAATCAAGACCGTCCATTGCTGGCTGGTGATGGTTGAAATTTCTCTCTTAAATTTGTTCATGACATCTTTGGGGCAGTTGGCCCGGCTGCCAATAAATTATATAGCGGGGATGGGTTGCTAGCGTCCTTATCGTCTGGCCTCAATAAAACTACAATAGGACCCCACCCCCGCTATAGTCTGGTTTATGCGACGAATTATTGGGCGGGGTTTTAGAAATTTTAATAATATCCACTTCAATTGCCGCCAGCCAAAATTCGTCGTTAAACAACAACTGTCACCTCTGTAAAAATGAGGAAGCGGAAAATCTAAGGTCTACAACTTTAACTTGACATATTCATTATATCATCCCTCATGTATTATGGCAAGTAAATTATGGAAAGTAAACAAGGCCTTGCGCCAAAAAATTTGTCAATTAAAATTTACTCTTTTGGTCTGATATTTCAGATTTATGTAAAAAAAGGGGGTTGACACGACCATTGGGCTATGATATAATACCGACGTTGTTCCAGTTATTTAGTGGTGACCCCATCAAACAGTAACTCACAGGCCAGGAGAAGCGTCTTACCTGGCTCATTCTTTGTAAGAGGAACTTAATTCTCCATTCTAGTAAATTTCCACACAGTTATTGATAGACGCAAAATTTGAGATAACCTCGCTATTATCTTTATTAACAATAACCATTTCTATTGAGCACAAGTACTCCTGTTGTACCTGAAAATCTGGATTAGCTGAATTTTATCTTCGTTTGTCTGGATGCAAAAATCGGGCGGCGTAGGATTTGAGGTGAGCATGATCGAAGAAAAAGTACAAGAATTAGAAGATTTTGAGATCTACGACCCAAAACAAAACAATGTATTAGACAATTTACTGAACAAAGCCACATCTTGTGGCTATCTTACCACCGATGACTTATTGGCCAGTTTTCCCGAAGCGGAAGACAATATGGCCCAATTGGAAGAGATTTTTATCCAATTGATCAATCAAGGCATCGAGGTGTATGCAGATGTCGAAGAAGCCGAAGAAGAACGACGTCTCAAAGAACAATCCCCTACTGAAATCCCTCTGCCTGCCATTGACCCTTTTGATTTAAGCGGCATTGCCGCCGACGATACCATCAGCCTTTATCTCAAAGAAATGGCCCGGGTGCCCCTGTTAGCCCCCGCCGAAGAAATTATGTTGGCCAAATCTTTAGAAAAAGGGCGAAGTGCGCTCAAGAAACTTAGAAAAAATTGTTCCGGCGAAGAGGAAACCCTCAAACTGCGCCGTTTTATTCGCGATGGTAATAAAGCCCGCGACCACTTGATAAAAGCCAATACCCGTTTGGTCGTAAGTATTGCTAAAAAATATATGGGGCAAGGTGTCCCTTTTTCGGATTTGATTCAAGAAGGCAACCTGGGCCTGATGAAAGCGGTTGAAAAATTTGACTACCGGCGCGGCTACAAATTTAGCACGTATGCCACCTGGTGGATTCGACAGGCCATCACCCGCGCCCTGGCCGACCAGGGCCGCACTATTCGTGTGCCGGTTCATATGAGTGATCGCATCCGCAAACTCCACCAAATTTCTCGCCAGCTTGAGCAAGTTTGGGGCCGCAAACCTACCCCCGAAGAATTGGCCGATTATATGGACCTGGACGCCTCCAAAGTGCGCTGGATGCTGCGGGTCAGCCGCCACCCCGTTTCTTTGGAGCGGCCTGTGGGTGAAGAAGAAGATAGTGAACTGGGCAATTTTATTGAAGATGAAGACGCCCCCACCCCTCCCGATACGGCTTTTCATCATCTTCTCCAGGAAAAATTGGAAGATGTGCTCAGTACCTTGACCCCGCGGGAGGCGCGCATTTTGCGTTTGCGTTTTGGTTTGCAAAATGGTCGCAGTTACACCCTGGAAGAAGTTGGCAAAAAATTTGGCCTCACCCGAGAGCGGATTCGCCAGATCGAGGGGCAGGCTTTACGCAAATTGCGCCATCCCCGCCGCAGCCGCCAATTGCGTGACTATCTGGGTTAAAACTTAACTTATTTGACGTTTTGGAATAAAGAATAGGGTAGCCAACAGCTACCCTATTTTTATGAGGGGTTAGGGGGTCAGCGTATAGATTCTGTAGTGTTAGCGTAATGTAAATTGTTATATATTATGTTATATTAAGTTCGCCGGATGTGACCAGCACAATGGTCATTTGGGTTTTCAGGTTACTTTGTTAACTTGGGCCAAAGGCATGTTCATCTTCTCCTCCTTTTTGGGAAACCCGGCCTACGGGCCGGGTTTCTTGCTTTAAAAAACTTCTTCTTGACCTTTTTCTAAACACGACATAATATAGGACAAAAGTCTATGACGTTATGTTAAATATCTCTTGAAACTAAAGCGATTCATTGATACAATAAGAAGTGCCTGGGATTTTGTTCATAAATAGCGCGGCCTAATATGCGTTTGTTATTTGTGGACAAAATTGGGACGTTGTTTTTAGACAACGCCTCATTGCTCTTTGACAACTACAAATAGTAGGATCATCGCAGGTCCTTTTTTTAATATTTAATTCGCAGGGAAGCGTTTGTATGAAGATAAACCAAAAGCCCAAGCCAATCAGTCAAACATCGGTTTGGGCTTTTTGTTTGGGTCAAGGAAGAGTTTCTGGCGAATTTTATTAGGTTACCTACATTATGGTAAGTTAATTTTTACATTATGTCTAATAAGGGTTGCAATTAAATAAAAGTACCGATATAATTGTTTTAACATAAAAGCTTTACATAGTAATAACCTGCCTTTGAGTTGGATGCAAAGGCTGATGATAGCCCAAAATAAAAGAAATTCCTGAAAAAAGTCTGGAAGTTGCCTGAATCTGCGTTCAATTTTTCTGCTCCTGCAAAAAATTTAATAAGAACATTTTGGCATAATGGCTAAAGTTTGATGGACTGAGTTGCCGGAAATGGGGATGACCGGCGGCCGAGAGAAAGGAAAAGGATATATGTAGGGATTCCAGCTTTAAATTTTTACTAATTGGGGATGATTGAAGGGCCTATGTATGGTCAAAAACTAGTTGTATAGGAGGAAAACGTGAAAAAAGTATTACCTATTCTCAAGATAATTTTACCCATTGTCTTGACCGTTGTTTTACTGCAAATGGTTAGCGTGCCCGATAGCTATGCCGCCCCACCGGCCAGCGGCGGCATGTATCACACTGTCCGGTACGGCGAGACCCTTTTTAGCATTGGCCGGATTTATGGAGTCAACCCCTATTCTATTGCCAGTGTTAATGGCCTGGCCAACCCGGATTGTATTTATGCCGGACAGGTATTGTACATCCCGTCCGGCGACGGTTGGTCCGGTTGTGGGAGGTGTGGCTGTGGTCAGCCTTGTCCACCTCCTGCCCCTAGACCTTCTCCTTGCCGTTATCCCGGTTGTTACCCTAGTTATGGCCATGGCTACGACTACACCGGCTACTATTATTGGAACAACTATCCCACTTATAGACGATATAGCTACACCTGTGGCTACTACCACAATTGCTACTAGGTGACAGAGGTGAAACTATGAAAATGCATATCAAAAAACCCTTGTTCATTATCATCCTGGCAATAATGCTGCTGGTCCTGTCCGTGCCGATGGCCTCTGCTTCAGGCGGCGCTTACCACACCGTGCGGTATGGCGAAACACTTTTTAGCATTGGCCGTTATTATGGGGTAAATCCCTACTACATTGCCGAGGTCAATAATCTGTATAATCCCAATTACATCTACGCCGGGCAAGTGCTGTATATTCCTACCGGCGGTTATCCGGGCGGTCATCCCGGCGCAAATCATTATGTAGTGAGATATGGGGATACGCTTACCAATATTGCCTATCGGTATGGGGTTAGCCCTTGGGCTATTGCCAAGGCCAATCATATCTATAATATGAATTGCATTTATGCCGGCCAGGTGCTCTACATCCCTACGGGGTATGGCTGCTATCAGCAGCCCTGCGGCGATGGATACTACCCGTCCGGCGGCATGCCGGTGGTCGCCCCCCCCGTTATTGTGCCGTATTAAGATGGCGGGGAGTTGTGGCCAGGTCCAACCTGTTCAATAAGTCTTCCTATCAAAGAACCCCGCCTTAAATGGGTGGGGTTTTTGATTCGCCGGGGATTTTCACCCACAAAACGCCTGACCTGCTTTTGCCGAAATTTTTATTGCAAATATAATGCTTTTTGCTAACAGTAACTTGACACTATCTCTAGCAAGTTTATTGATAGAGGCCCGCTTAAGTTAGGCGATTAATCTTTATAGGCCAATACTTTAGCCGGATTACGTTGATTATCAAGCCAAATTTGGGCAGGGTGAGGAATAACTTACATGGAATTTAAGGATTATTATAAAATTCTGGATCTTGACAAAACCGCCAGCACCGACGAAGTAAAAAAAGCCTATCGTAAACTGGCCCGCAAATATCATCCAGATGTTAACCCCGGCGATAAAAAAGCCGAAGAGAAGTACAACCAAATTGACGAAGCCAATGCCGTGCTAACCGATCCTGACAAACGGGCCAGGTACGACCGCCTGAACGCCAGTTGGCACGCTCACCAGCGTTCTGGAGCCACGGGCGATTTTGATTGGGGACCGTGGGTGAGCGGCCTTGACCCCGACGGCAGTCCTGTTGATCTCAAGGAGATTTTAAGCAGCCTCAACAAGAGTCGCCCTGGCGGTTTTTCTGACTTTTATGAAGTCATCTTTGGTAGCCCAGAGCCGGCTGCCCCAACTGCCCGGCAGGGGCAAGATTACCACCAGGAAATTGAAATATCCCTGGAAGAAGCATTTAAAGGCGCTTCCCGCATTTTAAATATTGGCGGCCGGCGGATAAAGGTAAGAATTCCCAGGGGGGCTAAAACCGGCACCAAAGTTCGCGTCCGCGGCGAAGGAGGCGCAACTGAAGGGGATGGCTCCCGGGGAGACCTGTACCTTGACATCAAAGTTACCCCCCATCCCCTCTACGAGCAGGTTGGCGACGACCTCTATGCCGAATTGCCGGTAGATTTATACACCGCTATTTTGGGCGGCGAGGCCATTGTACCCACTTTTAGAGGCAAAGTGAAACTCAGAATTCCCCCCGAAACCCAATCGGGCCGCACCTTCCGGCTGCGGGGACAAGGTATGCCGCGCCTGGGCGAGCCTGACGAGCGGGGCGATTTATACGCCAAGGTCATGGTCAAACTCCCCGAAAACTTAACCCCGGAAGAAATAGAACTGTTTGAGGAATTGGCCGACATCCGCGGTTTATAACGAGACAACTTGATGTTTGACGATTACCCGCTAACCGAACAACCGATGTACGTGATCAGTGTGGCGGCCAAAATGGTGGGGCTGCATCCCCAAACGTTGCGCCATTACGAAAGCCAGGGCCTGGTCATCCCCAGGCGGAGTAACGGCAATGTCCGCCTCTACTCCCCGGCTGATATTGATCGCCTGCGCCAAATTATCAGGCTAACCGATGAATTAGGGGTCAATCTGGCTGGCGTGCAAATTATTTTGGACATGCGGGAACGGCTGGAGCGCCTGCAACTGGAAATGGACACCCTCCGCGCCGAAATGGAAGCCGAAATTAACCGTTTGCGCAAACGTTTGATTGAGGGATAAAACTTTATCCGTGTTGAGGGCTACCCTGATTGGAAATCAACAAAAATGAAGCGGCCCAGGGGCAAAATAAAAATCACCAGGCCGCTCCGCTCCCTGCGCAATTATCCCCTCTCCCCCCTACCCAACCTCCCCCGGCCACGGGCATGGCCCGCGCAGCTTCAATAATTGCGGCCGGCAACGTGACCAGCCGTATCTTGGGCCTGGCGCGTGAAATTGTTATTGCCAACCTGTTTGGCGCCACCGGCCTGGTTTCTGCCTTTCGCGCTGCTCAAATTATCCCCATCATGCTCTATGATTTGCTCATTGGGGGAATGGTGAGCAGCGCCCTGGTGCCGGTTTTCTCAGAACAGGCCGAGCGAGACCGAAACGCCCTGTGGCACCTGGCCAGCCTGGTGTTGAGTATGGCCGTGGTGGTGCTGGTGGTGGTCGTGCTTATAATGGAACTGGCTGCGCCGCAGGTCGCTTTTTTGCTGGTGGGTGGCTTTGATGAAGAGCTGTTGGCCGCCACCGCGCGCCTGATGCGCCTGACTACTCCGGCGGTGCTGTTTCTCAGCTTGTCGGGGATTATTACCGGCCTGCTTTACGCTTTAAAACGGTTTGCCTTGCCGGCTTTTACGGCGGCTATTTTTAACGCCACCATTGTAGTAGTAGCGCTAATTGGGGCGTTTGTTTTTAACTGGGGCATCGAGGCCCTGGCCATTGGCCTTCTACTGGGCGCATTTTTCCAGGTGGGGCTGCAACTCCCCGGCCTGCGCGATGCCCGCCTGCGTTTTGTGCTAAACATTCATCATCCTCACCTGCGGCGGATCGGTAAACTGTATCTGCCCGTTATTCTGGGCCTGGTCGTCAGCCAGGTGGCCATTGCCCTGGATCGTAACTTTGCCTCGCGCACCGGCGAGCAGAGCATTGCCTGGATGCAGTACGCCACCACCCTTATCCAATTCCCCCTGGGCCTTGTGGCCGCGGCCATCTCCCTGGCTATCTTGCCCACCCTCTCCCGCCTGGCTCTAGCCACCACCGACGCCCTGGCCGGCCTGGATGAGTTCATGAACACTCTGGCTACCGGCCTGCGGCTGGTGCTCATCCTCATCATCCCGGCCACTGTTGCTTTGTTTGTGCTGGCCAAACCCCTGATTGCCCTGATCTTTGAACATGGCGATTTTACTCCTTTTGACACTCAACAAACTGTGTTGGCCCTACGCCTCTACCTTATCGGCCTGACCTTTGCCGCCGTTGACCAACCCCTGATATTTGCCTTTTACGCCCGCCAAAACACGCTTACCCCGGCTTTGGTGGGCCTGTTAGGCGTTGGTTTTTATCTGATTGCGGCCTTACTGCCCACCCTGCTCCGCCCAATGCAAATGACCGACCTGGTTCTGGCTAACAGCATCCAACTGGCCGGCCACGCCCTGGTAATGATCTGGCTCATCCATCGCCAGGCTACTTTACGCGGACGAGGGCTTGGCCCAACCACGCTCAAAGCAATGGCAGCTTCGTTGGTAATGGGGATAGGTTTGTGGGCCGGTTTGCCCCTTTTGCAAAACCGGCTCCCGGGCCAGGGAGTTGGGGCTGAAATAACCCTGGTGGGCCTCTTAAGCCTGGCCGGCGGCGGCCTTTACTTTTTGGCGCTGGCGCTGCTCAAAACGCCGGAACTGGCTTTGTTAACTTCCCTGCTGCAACGGTTTTTACCCAAACAATGAATACCCCCTCGCATTGTCAGTCGAGTCAATCTGAGGTATAATGAATATATCAGATTCACTCTACAAGATGTTGTGCTTTTTTTTAATCTATCATACTATATATAGTGGCTCTCTTCATTATATAGGTTGACCCATGGATGACCCCCGGTACGACCCAGAATATGAATATGACGATTACGAGGATTACGGCCAAAGCGGAGTGACCAATGTGGGGCTGCCCGCCAGCCAATTGGCCCTGATTATTGGCGTGAACGCCGTTATCTCTCTGGTCATTAGTATCAGCGTGGTCCTGCTGGCCAACCGGCAGGCGCTGCCGGGCGACATGGCTGCCCTGCCCGGCGCAACAGATGAGTCCGGGGCCGAAGCGCAAACCGATGCCTTGCCGCCGGCTGAAGCAGGAGTTGAGGCGGAAGCTTCAGCCGAAAGCACGCCCATTCAATCCGTTACCTACCTTGTTGCAGCCGGCGACACCCTGAGCGGAATTGCCCAAAAATTTGCCGTATCTGTTTCCGACTTAATGCTGGCCAACGGCCTGACCAATCAAGATTTTATCCAGGTGGGACAGGAACTCATTATCCCGGTGGGCGGTCTGGCTACTCCCACGCCTACCTTCACCCCGGTCCCCCTACCCACCGACACCCCCCTGCCCTTTGACCCCCCTACCCCCCTACCCACCGACGCGCAAGTCCCACTTGAACCGGCGGCCACGGTTGGCCCATCTCCTACACCAAGCCACACTCCTACCCGCACGCCTACGCCTATTCCCACCTCTACCCCCGCGCCCTTTGGCGAAATCAACGTAGTGATCAATGAAGTTATTGGGCCGGGTGATTTTACCCGGGAAACCCTGGTCATTCTCAACAAGGGCGCCGGCGCCAGCCTGGCCGATTGGAAATTGGAAGGCTCCTCGTTGGGCATTTTTGTTTTTCCCGACATCTTCCTTTTCAGCGGCGGCAGTATCCGCATCCATACCCGGGCCGGTGAAAATACAGCCAGCGATCTTTATTTAAATCAAGGCGAGTCTGCCTGGCCGCCTGGCGCTACCATTTTCTTGCGGGATAACCAGGGGGTTGAGGTTTCCAGGTTTAGCGTGCCTTCAGCAGAAGCAACGCCCTCGGCAGAATCGTTCTCCTCGCCTACCGCCACGCCTTGATTGGCCGGAGCAAAATAAAAACTGCGCCAAGGGCAGTCTGTCTATGAAAAAAGGTAACCGTTCAGGGGGCAGGGGCTGTCGGCAGCAAAGACGGGGCTGGTCGGTTTCCATTGGCCGCATCACAGGCTTCCGTGAG
>JAFGDY010000055.1 GCA_016931895.1 Anaerolineae bacterium | reverse complement strand
GATGAATACATCCAACAAAATCACTGAAATATTGACCTACTACGCCACCCCCGGCCCCATCACCGATCCCGGCGATTGCGGCGTTCTGCTGACCGACTTGCCTGCCGACATCGCCGGGCTGGTGGAGATGGTGCAGGGATTGATGGTGCATATTTTTTGGGCCGAACGATATGGCCTAAAACTGTCGCCGGAACGCCAACAAGAAATCAATTTGCGGTGGGTCTCGCAGATGTTGTCGCGTATCCGGGAGTTATCGGGCGACCCGCTCCAGGTGAAACGTCCCCTGGAGCAAAAATTGGTCGGCAACTGCCGCGATCATTCAACGCTACTGGTCACTCTGCTGCGGCATCAGGGTATTCCGGCGCGGGCGCGGTGCGGATTTGGCGTATATTTTATGCCCAATCATTACGAAGACCACTGGGTGGTCGAATATTGGTGCGCCGACGAGGGCCGCTGGGTGATGGTAGACCCGCAGCTTGACCCGTTTCAGGGCGAGGCGCTCGGCATCCAGTTTGACACCCTGGATATGCCGCCCGGCCAGTTCATCCCCGCCGGGCAGGGATGGCAGATGTGCCGCCAGGGTCAGGCTGACCCGGACAGTTTTGGCATCTTTGATTTGCACGGCATGTGGTTTATTCGCGGCAACCTGGTGCGCGATTTGGCCGCGCTGAACAAAGTGGAACTGTTACCCTGGGACGGTTGGGGGCTGGGCGACAAGGATGAACAGGCGCTCACCCGGGAGGATTTGGCCCTGCTCGACCGCGCCGCTGCCCTGACCCTGGCCGGAAACGAGTCGTTTGCCGAGATGCGCGCTTTTTACCAGGCCGAAGATGAGTTGCGTGTGCCACCGGTGATCAGGAGCTACTCCAATAAAGGGATGCAACTGGTAGACCTATAAGGAGAGGAGACAAACTATGCCTTCACTCAAATACGGTTTTATCTTACCTTTCAACGACGGGGCGCGTACCGTGGCCGAGCGTGCGCATGAGGCCGAGGCCGCCGGGTGGGATGGTTTCTTTATGCCGGAAGGAGTATGGCACGTTGATGTGTGGGTGGCGCTGACCGCCGCGGCTATGCGCACAGAGCGTATCCGCCTGGGTACCATGCTCAGCCCGTTGCCGCGCATGCGTCCCTGGAAGCTGTCCAGCGAGACCGCCACGCTGGACAACCTGTCCAACGGGCGAGTCATTTTGTCGGTGGGGGTGGGGGCCCTTTTTATGGGCTACCAGGCTTTTACAGACGAAATCACCGACACCAAAATCCGCGCCGAACTGTTGGACTAAGGGATAGACCTGCTCACCCTGTTGTATCAAGGCCGGCCTTTCACCTATAACGGCAAACATTATCATGTGGACCTGACGGCGATGGATCCCCAATTTTATCCGCCACCGCCGGTGCAACAGCCGCGTCTGCCTATCTGGGTGGTGGGTGTTTGGCCGCGGATGAAGTCTATGCGGCGCGTTTTGAAAGGCGACGGTTTGTTGCCGACCAAAATGGATTCCGACGGCCAAGCGGCGCCGGTACAGCCCGCCGACATCCGCGAGATGAAAGCCTACATTGACAGCCATCGCCCTCTGACCACGCCCTTTGACATTGTGGTGGATGGGCAAACGTTGGGTATGAGCAACACCCAGATGGCGGATAAATTACTCCCTTGGGTAGAGGCCGGCGCAACCTGGTGGGTGGAAGCGCAATACGGCGTGGGCCAAGACCAAGTGGTGGCGCGTCTCCTGCAAGGTCCGCCCCGGTTGGGGTGAGAAACGCAACTCATACGCGGACCTGGCCGGAGCATAAGGCTGCGTCTAAAACATTCTAGAGGTTACTCTCATTATACAACTTTCAGGAGGTATATCAATGGGTGAAATAATCAGAGGAGACATCAATGAAGAGTGGGCCTACTCAGGCTATATAGAAGCTGGCGACTTTATTTTTTTGAACTTCTGTGTCGGTAATGTTGGTAAATCAGTCGAAGAACAGGTTGAGGGCGCTTTGGACAACATGGCTGAAAGGTTGAAAATGGTTAATCTAACCCTTGATGCAGTGGTGAAAGTTGACATTCTTTTAAGAGACGTATGGAATATTCCAATCATGGAAAAAGTTTTCAAACGCAGATTCAAGAGAAATTATCCGGCCCGAAAAACAATCTCTACCGAGTTTGCGCACGTGGGTGGGCCTGATGGTTTGCACGTGCAGATTGATGGTATCGCCTATAGAGGCAAACAGAAAAACTAGGTTTGCGCTGTTGTAGAGGGGACATGAAAATGAAATTCGTAGGAATATGCCTTATCACAAATAACGTGCCGGTTCTGGTTGATTTTTACACCAAGGTGCTTGGGGTCAAAGTTGAGGGTGACAATGTTCACGCAGAATTGCATACTGAAGGAGCGGGCATAGCCATATTCTCGGTAGAAGGAATGGAAAGCATGGCCCCGCTTTCTATGCAGGGAGCCGGCTATGGCAGCGTCACAATTGCATTTGAAGTAAAAGATGTGGATGCAGAATATGAAAGACTCAAAGCCTTGGATGTTGAATTTGTAAAGCTGCCGGCAACACATCCGTGGGGCAGCAGATCCGTCTGGTTTAGAGACCCCGATGGTAATATTATTGATCTTTTTGCCGTTCTGGAGACACGAAAATGACCCTACTGTATCACGGCACTATTCGCGACAACCTAAAACGGCCCTCGTTGCCAAAGCGAGAAAGCTATGCAACTGGACACTAAAAGACTGATCATGCGAGAAGTCGAATGGAGTGACATGCCTGACATCCATTCGCTGCATTCGCTTCCAGAAGTTGACGAGTTCAATACTCTCGGCATACCCGCTGATATCAAAGAAACAGAACAGGTCCTTGCGCCCATCATTGACGACCGGCACGCTCACCCGAGAAGAAAATATGGCTGGACCATAGTTGAAAGGTCATCAAACACATTCATCGGGCTCATCGGGATGAACCTTTCGGCGGACAGGTTCCGTATGGGTGAGATCTACTTCAAGCTCATGCCTGGGTCATGGGGCAAAGGATATGCAACAGAGGCTGCCAAAGCTGTGATCCGGTTCGGTTTTGAGCAGCTTCAGCTTCATAGGATCGAAGCTGGCGTTGCGGCTGAAAACAAAGCGTCAATCCGGGTCTTAGAGAAGCTTGGCATGACGCGAGAAGGGATGAGGCGCAAGATACTCCCCATCAGAGGACAGTGGAAAGACAATTATCACTATGCCCTTTTGGAGGAGGATGATTAGAAATAGATTGGAGCCATAAATGGAGAAAATCGAGCCTAATCGAAAATTCTTGAATAAACAGCTAACCGAGTTACGCCGGATCATGATGAGGTTTGACCAGCACGATAAGGCCATCGAACTATTTTTGAGCCAACACGCCATGCTCCACTCGGCCAAGATGGCGCAAACGGAGTCCTGGTCTTTTGAAGACGCCGTCTTAAATGATATGACCGAGGAGCAGGTGCGACGCATCCCGCGCAACTGTGACCATTCGGTGGCCTGGCTCTTATGGCACATGGCCCGCTGCGAAGACATCACCATGAATCTGCTGGTAGCCGGCAGCCCACAAGTCCTGCATCGAGACAAGTGGCTTGAGCGGCTGAAGATTATGGTCCGGGATACGGGCAACACCATGGATCCGGCAGAAATAGCAGACTTTAGCGCCACTATTGAT
>JAFGDY010000054.1 GCA_016931895.1 Anaerolineae bacterium | reverse complement strand
TTGGAAAGATAGAAAAAGTTACTCTACTTTGTTAATTATGACAACTATTAAGCAGAACAGTTGTGCAATGTGACAATGTCAAGTTAAGTTCGGCCAAAAGTGTAAATAGACTAACCTAACTTTACTTTGTTTCAGTTGTGGATATAATTAAAAAAAATTTACGTACGCTATTACTCAGTCCCATGTCATCCTTTGACTCCGCTCAAGACAGGGTTGCAGCCGCAGGGTCGAGACATCCCTGAGTAGATTGATTTAAATTCAAGGCCAATTGGCATACTCCACTAAAAACGGTTGCGCCGGAAAGGAGGGGTTTATAGAGAAGTGCTTTGCGTAATTTTGGTGCCAAATCAAGTCTATCCAGCTACAAACAATTTAAGTGAAAAGAGGAGAATACAATGGACCAAAAACGCCTGGCCGCCAGAATCTTCATTCTGGTAGCAATTTTAAGTTTTGTTCTGGCCGCTTGCGGCGGTGGACAGCCTACGCCGGCCGCTCAACCGGCCGAGCCTGAAGCCCCGGTTGCCGAGGAGTCTACCCCAGCCCCGCCCCCCACCGAAGCCCCCGCGCCTGAACCCGCCGAGCGCAAAGTGGCTACCTTCATTTGGACCCAGGAGTTTGACTCCTTAAACCCCATGTACTCAAATATGTGGTTCGTTCTGGTCACCTGGCAGTTGTGGTTGCCTTGGGCCTGGGAATATGATGAAAATAACGATGCCTTCCCCCGCCTCCTCATCGAATTGCCCAGCGTAGAAAACGGCGGTATCTCCGCCGACGGCACAGAGATTACCTTGAAACTGCGCGACGACGTTAAATGGTCGGATGGCGAACCGATGACGTCCGCAGATTTTAAGTTCACCTACGACATGTATGTTAACCCCAATAACGCCGTCGCCTCAGCCTATCCGTACGACCAGGTGTCCAGCGTGGAAACCCCCGACGATTATACGGTTGTGGTCAAATTTGGGCAGCCTTTTGCCCCCTGGCTTTACATGTGGCGTGGTATCCTGCCATCGCATATCCTCAAGCCGGTTTACGAAGCCGAGGGCACCCTGGACAATGCCGAATGGAATCTTAAACCCGAGGTCGGTTGCGGGCCATACGTTTTTGCGGAATGGGAGTCGGGCAGTTTTGCTCGTTTTGTGGTCAACGAGAATTACTGGGGGCCGCGTCCTAAAATTGACGAAATCTTCTTCCGCTTTGTGCCCGACGACGCCTCGCAGATAGCCGCGTTGGTGGCCGGAGACGGCGACCTGGGCACTTTTATCGCCTACAGCGATGTGCCCAAACTCAAAGAGGCCGGAGTGACCATTATGACCCAGCCCTCGGGTTATAACGAAGGTTGGTTCATCCTGATCAATGAAGAAAAAGGCCATCCGGCGCTCTTGGATGTTAAGGCGCGGCAGGCGTTGGCTATGGGCGTAGACCGCGAGGCCATCAACCGCGACTTGCTGCTGGGCCTCACCGGCGTTCCGGCCAGTTATTGGGACGCCCTGCCCTTCTACAACACCCCGCCCCTGGAAAATTATCCCTACGATCCTGAAGCGGCCAAAAAACTTTTGGACGAGGCAGGCTGGGTAGACAGCAACGGCGATGGCGTGCGCGATAAGGATGGCGTTGAATTGGTGTTGACCTATGGCACCACCATCCGTGAAATTCGCCAGGATACGCAGGCGGTTGTCCAGCAGCAGTTGGCCGAGATTGGGATCAAGGTTGAGCTGTTGAGCTACGAAAGCGACCTTTTCTTCTCCAACTACGGCGAAGGCCCGGCCGCCAGCGGCGAAGTTGACATTATGGAGTGGGCCGATGGCCCCACCGCTTTCCCCGACCCGGACATCTACTACTGGTTGTGCAGCGAAATTCCCAGTGATGATTATCCCGCCGGCGGCAACTGGCAATTCATGTGTGATGAAGAACTGGATGAATTATTCCAGTTGCAGGCCACCCAGGTGAATCCAGATGAGCGCCAGCAAACTTTTGCCAAAATCAACCAAATCATGCACGATAAGGTGTATTGGCTGGGTTTATGGCAGGACCCCGATGTTTGGGCCGTTGGCCCGCGCCTGACGGGGGTCAAATTCTCCGGCGTAACGCCTTTATTTAACATTCTTGAATGGGATATGAAGTAACCGCGCCGGAGTGAAAAAGCAAGTGGTCAAGTTGTAAGTGATGAACTCACAGCATGTCATTTCGAGCGACAATAGGAGCGAGAAATCTCCTTACTGAGCCGGGTTTGAAAAGATTTCTCGTCGCTACGCTCCTCGAAATGACATGCTATACTTCAAAAGGAACTGAACCGGTCGGTGGGCCGGACAGTTTTTTGGCCCACCGACCAAAACTTTAAAGGTTGGTTATGTCCCGCTATATTGTCAAACGTTTGCTGCAAGGCATCCCCTTGCTCTTAATTATCAGCATCATCCTGTTTGTGCTGATGATGAATATGGGCGACCCTATCGCCACAATGGGGGGGAAGTCAATGACCCGCCCTGCCGACCGGGAGCGCCTGACCCGCCAATTGGGCCTGGACCAACCTATCTATCTGCAATATCTCTACTGGTTGATTGGCAATGACTGGGCCAAAATTGATATGGACGGCGACGGCGTGCCCGAAACCCCCGGCACCCGGCGCGGGGCGCTGCGCGGCGATTTTGGCACCTCTCTGGTCAATCGAGGCAAACCCGTTATCACGGTGATTGCCGAGCGTATCCCCAACACCCTGTTGTTGATGTTAGCCTCTGAAGTGGTGATCATTATTGGCGCGCTGCTGGTGGGTATTTATTCGGCCCTGCGCCAATATTCGGCCATGGACCACATTGTCACGGCTCTGTCGTTTATTGGCTATTCCATGCCCATCTTTTTTATTGCCCTGCTTTCGATGTATCTTTTTGCCGTGCTGTTCAAACGTTGGGGCCTGCCTTACCTGCCCACCGTGGGCATGTTCGATCCGCAGGTTGGCAAAACTCCGGCCCAGGTGGCCTGGCACATGGTGCTGCCCGTTTTGAGTTTGTCCGTGATCAGCTTGGCGGCTTATAGCCGTTATCTGCGCAGCACCATGTTGGAAGTAATGAATCAGGATTATATCCGCACCGCCAAATCCAAAGGTTTGCCGCGCCGGGAGGTGGTTTACACCCACGCCTTAAAAAACGCCTCTCTGCCTATTGTCACCGTGATTGGCCTGGATTTGCCCCTGCTGCTGGCCGGCGCTGTGGTCACCGAGCGCATCTTTGCCTGGCCCGGCATGGGCCGGTTGTTTTTAGACCACGTGGCCCGGAGCGACCTGCCGGTGGTGATGGGTATTTTAATGTTGGTGGCCACGGCGGTGGTGGTTTTTCAAATTATTACCGATGTTGTTTATGCCTGGCTTGACCCGCGTATCCGTTATGAACAATAGGAAATTATGGCAGTTTCAACGCAAACCTCATCAATAGCTACCTTTGTTCCAGACGACCTGGAAACGCCTCCACTTAGCCTGGGCCAACTGGCCTGGCGGCGTTTCCGGCGGCACAAGATGGCCATGTTTGGGGCCATCACCCTTTTGTTGTTGTTTCTCTACTCTTTTGGCGGCGCGTTCATCCTCCCGGAAAGTTACGCCAACTATACCGATACCACCCAGCGCCTCCAGCCCCCTACGCTCCAACACCCCTTTGGCACCGATACCATTGGCCGTGATATTCTGGCCCGCACCATTTCCGGCGGGCAGATTTCCCTGCTCATTGGCCTGACCGCGGTGATGATTGTGTGCCTGGTGGGGGTGCTGATTGGGGCCGTGGCTGGATATTACGGCGGTACAATTGACAATATCTTGATGCGCATCACCGAGGCCATGCTCAACATCCCCGAAATATTCCTGCTCATTGTGATGGCTAAATTCTTTGGGGGCAAAGTGCCTGAAATGGTTGTCTTTGGCCGCGCCTTTAGCGGCAGTGTGGTGGTGATTGTGGTTATCATTGGCCTGACCAGTTGGATGTACCTGGCCCGCATTGTCCGGGCAGAATTTTTGTCGCTTAAGGAAAATGAGTTCATTCTGGCCGCGCGGGCCACCGGCACGTCAAACTTGCAAATCATCTTCCTGCACATTCTGCCCAACACCGTTGCCCCTATTGTGGTGGCGGCTACGCTGGGGGTGGCCAATGCTATTCTGGCCGAGGCGTACATCAGTTTTCTGGGGTTGGGCGTCCAGCCGCCCACTGCCACCTGGGGCAATATGCTTGATGGGGCCAGCAATTACCTGGAATCTGCGCCCTGGTTGTGGTTTTTCCCCGGCCTGTTAATTTTGCTGACCGTCCTCAGCATCAACTTTTTGGGCGACGGCCTGCGGGATGCCCTGGACCCGCGCAGCCGGACCGTTTGAGAGAATTGTGAAGGAAAATCAAACCCTGCTAAAAGTTTCTGACCTGCGCACCCGCTTTCACACGCCCGAGGGGGTGGTTTTTGCCGTCAACGGCATCTCCTTTCACCTTGATGAGAGCGAAACCCTGGCCATTGTGGGCGAGAGCGGCTGTGGCAAATCGGTGAGCATGATGTCCCTGCTCCAGTTGATTCCCATCCCCCCTGGCCAGATTGTCAGCGGCACGGCCGTTTACCGGGGCGAAGATTTGTTGAAAAAGAGCGAAAGCCAGATGGAAGATGTGCGGGGCAAAGAAATTGCCATGATATTTCAGGACCCGATGACGTCTTTGAACCCGGTGCTGACCATAGGCAAACAGATCACCGAGTCACTGTGTACGCATTTGGGGATGGATCAAGCCCTCGCTGAACGCCGGGCCGTGGAATTACTGGAACGGGTGGGCATCTCCGACGCCAAGCAGCGCCTGAATGATTATCCCCACCAATTCTCCGGCGGCCAGCGCCAGCGGGTAATGATTGCCATGGCCCTGGCCTGCGAACCCAAAGTGCTGATTGCCGACGAACCGACCACGGCCCTGGATGTTACCATTCAGGCTCAGATTGTGGAATTGGTGGCTCAACTGCGCGACCAGTCGCACATGGCCATTGTTTGGATTACGCATGATCTGGGCGTGGTGGCCGGGCTGGCCCACCGGGTGATTGTTATGTACGCCGGTTACATTGTGGAAGAGGCGGGGGTGGATGACCTGTACGAACGTCCCAAACATCCCTACACCCTGGCTCTGTTGGCCGCCTTGCCGCGCGTGGATCGCAAAAGGGATCGCCGTCTCAAATCCATCCCTGGCGCGCCGCCCAATCTGCTGGTGGAACCCCGGGGCTGTCCTTTTGCCCCGCGCTGCGAATTTTTCTTTGACCGCTGCGAGGCCGAAAATCCGCCTTTGAACCGGATTGAACCGGCGCATGCTGTGGCCTGCTGGCTGCATCTTAATGGAGCGTCCCTATGACCAACTCGTCGGCGCTGGTAGTGGTTGAAAATTTGGTCAAACATTACCCGGTCAAACAGGGCCTGGTCTTTCAGCGCCAAATGGGCGTGGTGCGGGCCGTGGATGGAATTTCTTTTACCATTGAGTGCGGCCAAACCCTGGGCCTGGTTGGCGAAAGCGGCTGCGGCAAAACCACCGCCGGCCGCACCATGCTGGGCCTGTACCCCCCCACCGCCGGCATGGTCAAAATTGACGGGCACGAGGTGGCCTCGGCCAAAGGGAAGGAATTGCTGGCCATTCGCCGCAAAGCCCAGATGATTTTTCAAGACCCCTACGCCTCGCTCAATCCCCGCTGGACCGTGAATGCCATTGTCAGCGAGCCGCTGCGGGTGCACAAATTGATCAAAACCGATAAAGAGCGTTCTGAGCGGGTCAAAGAATTGATCAACCTGGTGGGCCTGAACGGCCGCCTGGTCAATCGTTTTCCGCACGAGTTCTCCGGCGGCCAGCGCCAGCGCATTGGCATTGCCCGCGCCCTGGCTTCAGACCCCTTGTTCATTGTGTGCGATGAACCCATTTCGGCGCTGGATGTTTCCATTCAGGCCCAGGTCGTCAACCTGCTGGAGGATTTGCAAGACCGCTTTGGCCTGACCTACTTGTTTGTGGCGCACGACTTAAGCATGGTGCGGCACATCTGCGACCGGGTGGCGGTGATGTACCTGGGTTGCATTGTGGAGTTGGGCGAGCGCAATGAGTTGTACGAAAACCCGCTGCACCCCTACACCCAGGCCCTGTTTTCGGCCGTGCCCATCCCTGATCCCAAAAAAGACCGCGCCCGCCGGCGCGTTATTTTAGGCGGCGATGTCCCCAGCCCCATTAACCCCCCGCCGGGATGTCGTTTTCACCCGCGTTGCCCCATAGCTGTGCCCCGGTGCAGCACCGATCTCCCGGAATGGCGCGAGATTGCGCCGGAGCATTGGGTCGCCTGCCACCAAGTTTAGACTTACTAGACCAAATGCGGAAGTTATTAAATCCTTAGTACACCGTTGCATAAATTCGTTCCGGGCAACAACGCGGGTTTTCTCGTTTCCAAACTCAGTTTGGGAACGAGAAAACCCGGAACACACTATGCGCAATGCTGTACTTAGTCCTAAGCCTCAACGTGCAAGCGGTAACCAACCCCTGGTTCCGTAAGGATGTAGCGGGGTCGGGCCGGATTTTGTTCTAATTTGCGACGCAAGTTGCTGATGTTGACCCGCAGCAGGTGTGCCTCGGCTTCGTAACCCATGCCCCACACTTTTCGCAACAGATATTGGTGGGTCAGTACCTTCCCGGCATCGTTGACCAGTACCCGTAACAAATCGTATTCTGTGGGAGTAAGTTGTATCTCATGACCGTCAATTTTCACCAACCGTCGCGCCAGATCAACCTCCAAATCGTCGGTGGTGAACACTGACTCGGTCTGGCCATTACTCGCCGTGCGACGTAGGGCCACCCGGATGCGGGCCATCAATTCGCCCACGCCAAAGGGTTTGGTCAGGTAATCGTCGGCTCCGGCATCCAGCGCCGTAATTTTGTCGGTTTCCTGCCCGCGCACCGAGAGGATGATGATAGGCAAGCGGGTCCATTCTCGCAGCCGTGCTGTAACTTGAGTGCCATCCATATCCGGTAATCCCAAATCCAAAATTACCGCATCGGGGCGGTGACTAACCACCGCCGTCAAAGCGTCGGCGCCGTTTGCAGCCTCAAACACGGCGTAACCGTTGGCCGTTAGCGAAGTTTTTAGAAAGCGGCGAATCGCTTTTTCATCATCAACCACCAATATACGGGGACCGTTTTCGCTCATAATCTTTCTTTCATACTTTCTTGTTGGATCACGGGCACGGCAAGGCTAAATATTGCGCCCCCACCGTCCCTGTTTTTAGCCCAGATACGGCCATTGTGCGCTTCCACAATGCCTTTGCTGATGGATAATCCTAACCCGGTGCCTCCCACATCATCGGGACGCTCCAGGCGATAAAACTTGCCAAAAATGCGTTCCAGTTCCGGGTCAGGTATGCCGGGGCCCTTATCAATAACCTGTAAAACCAGTTCGGATTCAATCAGGTTGGCGCGGATGGTTATTGGTTCTTGAGGCGGAGAATATTTTAGAGTGTTATCCAATAAGTTGACCAACACCTGCACCATCAAGACTATGTCCAGCGGAATCAAGGGCAGGTTATCGGGTATGTCAATATTGATCGGGCGTTCATCCAGCCGGTTGCCCAGTTGGGCTAATGCTACACCAATCATATCTTGTATATCGCACAATTCTGGTTTAACCTTCATACCTCCGGCCTCCATGCGAGTCATCTGGAGTAAGTTGCCCACCAAATTGTTCAGCCGGTCGGCTTGCTCCCAGGCGGTGCTAACCAGGACGTTGCGCCCGGTTTCATCCAGAAATGGCGCGTCGTCGCGCAGGCTGCTTAATGCGCCGGTGATGGAGGCTAGCGGCGTGCGCAGGTCGTGCGAGATGGAATTTAGCAGAGCGGTTTGCAGTTGTTCGGTTTCTCGGAGCAACCGGGCCTGGCGCGCTTCTTCGGCCAGTTGCACCCGTCGCAGGGCTTGCGCTCCCTGGTGGGCAAAGGATTCTAACAAACGCCATTGTTCCGGGGTCAAGGGATCGGCATTTTTATCTCTACCAATGCCCAAAACCCCCACAATATGCTGCGCGGCCTCTAAGGGCAGGTAGCTATTTTTGGCCCCAGCCAGAGTGTCGGTGCCGCGTCCCGCCGGTTGGTTGTGCTGCAAAACCCACGCTGCCACCGCCAGTTCGTTGTCATCCAGGTCAAAGTCATTGTTGTTGCAACAGGGGTGCAAAGTTTTCTGTTGTGGTAGCAGGATGGTGGCCCGGCAGGCTAATAGCTGGCCAATATGCGTGATCACAATTTGGGCAATATCTTCCGGCTCAATGGCGGCAGCCAGGTCGCGGCTCAGTTCGTAAAGCGCGGCGGTATGGGCCTGGCGGCGTTGGGCGGCTCTGGCCTGGTCGCGGGCCTGGGCCGTCAAAGTGCTGATGACAATGCCGACCACCAGCAGCGCGGCAAAGGTCAGCAAAAATTGAGCGTCGGACACCACATAGGTGTAGTAGGGCGGCACAAAAACATAATTAAAGGCTACCACGCTTAAAAATGAGGCCAACATCGCCGGGTGCCGGCCCAGCCAGATGGCCGCCATCACCACCGCCAGCAGGTAGAGCATCACCAGATTGGTTGGTTCTATAAACGGGCGCAGGGGAACCCCCAATAGCGTAGTCAGCGCCACCAGCCCGGCGCTCTGGACATAACCCTGCCAATGAAAGGGTTGTTTGCCGACTAACTTATGTTGAACATCCGGCAGTTTTTCTGCCGTGGCGCTGCTGATAACATAAATATCAAGGTCGCCGCTTTGCCGGATAATCCGGTCAACAACCGGACCTCGCAGCAATTCAACCCAACGCGGGCGCAGCGGTTTACCGATTACAATGGTGGCAATATTGTGGGTTTGGGCAAAGTCCACAATGGCTTCGGCAGCGGACCGGCCCGAAACGATCATGGTTTTGGCTCCTAACAACTCGGCTAACTGCAAATTGCGGGCCACCCGGTCACGGCCGGCATGCGACATTTGGGCGTGGCCGGGCGTTTCAACATACACGGCAAACCATTCGGCGTTGAGGCGAACAGCCAGCCGCCGGGCGGTTCGTACCAACCGTTCGCTCAACGGGCTGGGGCTGACGCACACCAGCAAGCGCTCCCCTGCCGGCCACGGCCCGGCAATAGCGTGGGCTTGCATGTAGGCCCGCATCTGCTCATCAATCCGGTCGGCGGCCCGGCGTAAGGCCAGTTCGCGCAGCGCCGACAGATTACCTGGGCGGAAAAACTTGCGGATAGCCTGCGCCGCCTGCTCCGGCACGTAAACTTTACCCTCCTCCAGGCGCTGTAATAATTCGTCAAGGGGCAGGTCAATCAACTCAATCTCATGCGCTTCATCCAGCAAACGATCCGGCACGGTTTCGCGCACTGTGACGCTCGTGATTTGGACCACGACATCGTTAAGGCTTTCCAGGTGTTGAATGTTCAGCGTAGTGTAAACGTCTATCCCGGTGTCGAGCAGTTCCAGCACATCTTGATACCGTCTGGCGTGGCGCGAGCCGGGGGCGTTGGTATGGGCCAGTTCATCCACCAACGCCAGTTGGGGACGACGGGCCAGCACCGCGTCAATATCCATCTCGGTCAGGATTACGTGGCGATATTCGATCTGTTGGCGGGGGATGATTTCTAACCCTTGTAGCAGGGTTTCGGTTTCAGCCCGGCCATGCGTCTCGACATAGGCCACCACCAAATCAACGCCTTCGGTCAGGCGCTGGTGCGCGGCTTCCAGCATGGCGTAAGTTTTGCCCACCCCGGCGGCATACCCCAAAAATATTTTGAGTTTGCCGCGAGCCTGTTCTTTTTCTTCTTTTTGAACCAGGGTTAATAACTCGTCTGGGTCTGGGCGGGCGCGTTCTTTATTCATAATGCCGGAACTTTGGGGTCCAGAGCTTGCTCATAATGTCGGAACTTTGGAGTCCAGAGCTCGCTCAAAGCAAGCTTTGGACTCCTGAATGCTAAATGTCTCTCTGGTACTTAAAAATCATCGTCGTAAGCTTCCTGCAAAACCAGTGTCTGGTACTGAGGGTAATTGCGAAACTGTTTCGCTAATTGCTGACGACCTTTTTCTGCAAAAAGTGTGTGAAAACTCGAAAAGGGCCAATGATGTAAATTGGTAACACACTTATGTTTAATCGGGTTCATCAGCAAGTAATTGAGCCGGATCATGTAATCCACTTCATGGCGAGGGCAATAATCCCAATAATTCCACCAGACGGGTTTGGCGCAGGGGGTGGTCTGCCGGATGAAGATAGCTGAACAACTGTGAATACTTCTAAAAATGGTGGTTAAATCCGTCCCTTTGCGACTTCTACCCAAAATGTGATAGTGGTTATCTAAAATAACCCAATGATGCAATTCCCAGTTATACTAAGCGCACGCTAAAATTTCAAATTTTTCTGTCATCAGGGTTGCCAGTTCATCGGCGTGCTCATCCAGGTTGTCCAGCACT
>JAFGDY010000053.1 GCA_016931895.1 Anaerolineae bacterium | reverse complement strand
TTTTTGTGTGTTCATAGCCAAATTCTCTACCCAAGGGCGGTTCTGCGCAACTCGCAGCCCGCCCATTTTTTATTCTAAATTCAAGTAGAATGAATGGACGAATCAAAGCTGGACAAGGTACACTTATTGGCAACGCAGGTGAGTATTATGTGGTTGCAGAACTCTTAAAGCGAGGTATTATTGCAGCACTTGCCCCTCGTAACGCTCCAGCCTTTGATATTTTAGCTACATACGATAACAAAATGGTCAGAATTCGTGTAAAGACAAAAACGGATAAGTACGATGCATGGCAATGGAACGCAAAAAAGGATGGAATAATCTTTCGTGATCTGGATAATCAAGATGACTTCACCATTTTAGTTAATCTTGCAATGGATTATCGGGAAATGACTTTTTATGTGATACCGACCCATCTTCTCAATAAATGGCTTATTGAAGATTTTCAGGAATGGGTAGCGACGCCAGGAAAGAGAGGACGTCCGCATAATGCTTCTAGTAAAAAGAGAAATCTCCGCTATAAAAAATATCAGGATGCTCTTCAGCAGTATCTGAATAATTGGGATATTCTGTGGCATTAAAACTCTTGTCTTGTGTTTGTTTAGTCGATACGGGCATATTTTAGAGTCTCGTTTAGCCAAAGATACAGGAGCTAAGTTATGAGGAGTCTCGCGATAAGTCCGCACTACAATAATACTGACTTTCCATCAGGATTAACTCTCGACGATAAGATTGAGGTCTTCGCTGATCGAGTTCGTGGCTGGCAGCTTGAGGTTGCTCAAGAAGTTTCTGATAAACTTGGATATTCAGGCTTTGCGGTCCTTCATATTGTAATGAGTTATTTTGAAATGATTGCCAAGTTTCGAGAGGGTTTTACAGAAAGGGGAAAATCAAGACACTTTTTCCGAGAAGGTATTTATTGGGTTTTTCCCGAATTACAGGATCATCTCTCCGAATTGTCTGATACTGTGCTCGATCAGCTCTATGAAGAAGTCCGATGTGCTTTGTATCATGGGGGAATAACTGCACATACTGTAATGTTAACCGGTGATATTGAGACCGCACTAGCTTTCTCTGAGGATGGTAGTCTGGTAGTGATCAACCCACATCGGTTAGTTCCAGCACTATCAGCTCATTTCGAAGCATATGTACACGACTTAGGCAATCCTAAAAAGGACGAGTTGAGACGGAAGTTTGAAGCTCGGTTCAACTGGAATGGCAAATAAAGTGTCATCCAGCTTCCCCTTACACCTTACATTAAACAGGATACGTTCGGTTTTTTTGGGCATGAATTGCAATTGAGAATGTCAGTGACCTTCGACCTCATTGTCTATGACAGGTGGCGGCCAAGACAACCCTAACTCAAAATATACTTGTTTATACACCCTGGTTAGATCATCAAAATGATCGTCTAATTCCTCTTCACAGGTTATTTCTGGTACTCTACGCAACATCCCTGACTCTTTGAGTTGTTCAACCCTGAGATTAAAGATTGCTTCTGCCGCTGCGTGGGGATCAACTTCGAGTAGTTCATCCAGGTTTCCAACCTGAGTTTCATCAAGGCCAGTTGCGTCAATTGGTGGTGGTTCGGGTCTTTGTTCTTTGGACATTTTTGGATTCATTATATCATTGTTGGTTTTATGGCAGGCGGAGAGCAGACTACTCAAAACGCCAAATTCCGCTCCTTCAACGACACCCAGCAATTTCGACCCACGATGATATGATCGAGTAGTTCAATATCAAGAAATGCAGCCGCTTCTTTGATATGGCGGGTTACCCGCACATCTTCTGGGGAGGGAGTTGGATCGCCGGAGGGATGGCAATGAGACAAAACAAAAGCGGGAGCATTGACTCGCACCGCTTCCTTTAGTATTTCGGCTGCTCGAATTTGTACGCTGTTGATCGTGCCCCGGTAGATCATTGCTTCGTGGGTGATCAGGTTTTTGTTATTGAGCAACAGCGCGTGCAATTCTTCCTGATCGAAATACTCAAAGGGGGTGTAGATGTATTCTTGCAGATAACGGGCCAGGTCAGCCGGACAGGCGATCTTAACGGTTTCACTTACTCTGCGCACAAATCTGCCCAGGTTTTCTCTGGGCGGATCAGGTTCTTGGGGGTGCAGATTGAGAGGTAACTGGATGAGTCGTTCATATCCGGGCATAGGGTAATCATATCAAACTCTAATCGGTCTGTAATTAGGGTCAAAAAACTTATTTTTCCGATTGAAAATGGAGAGTGGGCATAATATAGTGGGAGTATGGACACTTGCCCCTCCCCTTCTCTATTCAACCGAATACTGCGTAACCTGCCCGCTTATTTCTCCTCGGATTGGATCACACTGTTCCTTGATCTTTATCAAATTATCAGTAAATGGTTCAACCCGCACCGGCGTGAGGGAATCTATGAAATCCTTGACTATGACTCCACGCTTGAATTGTTGGATACCAAAGGCAAGACTGCCCTTTTCAAGAAACGACAGAAGGTCAAGTTCATCCAAAACCATATCCTGGCCTTTGAAGATTATGCCTGGGGTGATGGAGAGATATTTGCCGACTACCAGTGCTCGCCCGGTGTTGAAGTGGATCGTTACCAAGAGGGTGACCGCTGGAACATTTTGATCTCCCTACGCGAGACCAAAAACAGCGGCAATGAGGCCGATTTTTACATTGAACGTACAGCCAAAAATGGCTTTACCAAAGTTGAGGAATCATTCCAGAGTGAAATTCGCCATCGTACTAAACGATTGAGAATGAGGATTATTTTCCCCAAGAATCGACGGTGCCAAAAAGCGACCCTAGTCGAACGAAGCCACCATCGCACCAAAACGCTTGGCCCCGAACATTTCGTCTCTTTTCCCGATGGGCGACAAATGGTCACCTGGGAGACCGAGAAAGTCCGACGATTTGAAGTGTATACCATCAAATGGTATTGGTGAAAAGAAACGGGCGATGAGTCCGCGGTCATCCATCGCCCGAATAACCTTGCTAGCCGCCGGTTCCACCACTCATAGGGCACCTCCTGGCAGAGATATAGCGGCAATCGCGATCACCTTCATGAAATTGTCAGGTTCATTTCGGGGAGAAGAAATTGAAGAATCAAAAAAGCGCAATCAAATTGATTACACTTATAATAGTACCTTTAGCGGTACTAATTGTCAAATTTAATAATGATGCCGCCAGGTGGCTATGTTTATCTGGGTTTGGGGCCTGGACGGCGTTCTTGCTGCAAATACTCCCGTATGGTCTCTTCCGTGGTAAACCAGTCCCGGCCAATTTTTTTGCCTGCGATAACTCTATTCCGCAGCAAACGCCGGATGTAACTGGGGGTGAGACCACTCAACTCGGAAGCCCTCGTCACTGAGATAAGCTTTGAGGTGAGATCCGCTAACGGATCCCGGTTTGTGGTCTGTTCGGACACCGCAAGGTATATGGTTATAAGAATTTATATAAGCTCAATAGTTAAGCGAGACAATGTTCACCTTGTTTCTATTTCTTAATAAGAAATTCCGATCCTTCCCTAGATTTCAAGGGTGGTTTAAGCAAAGCTGGCAAACCCGGGTTTATGTAGTCGGATAGCAATATGTTTAAAAAACTATCTACAGAGTCAGATTCAGTAGACAGTAACGTTAGTTTCCCTGGATAGCCTTCTCGGTAATCGGCCAGCTGTGACGGAGATCTATTTCATCTCAAGATCATCCGATGACACTAATTCGATACCTTTTAAATTTAGGAAGCAACTAACATTACAAGATCGCACTGTACCATCATACCTAATTCGCTTTCTGCTGGCAGAACAAGAAACATTCATTCGGGCCCTTGTGACCCCTACATAAAAAACACATAGCTCTTGAAGAAAATCGGCCTCTAATGATTGAGTTACCTTTAAGTTACAAGCTTGTTGGCAATTACACTTTCCACATAGGCCAGGATAGTTGGGAAGAGAGTATTGTTCCATATCAGGGAGATATACATAATCCCATTCCAATCCCTTAGCTCCGTGTATTGTAGATATTACTAAATTGGTCTTAACAAATTCTAGATTCTGTTTTAGAGCATTACTTTCTAATATATCTTTCATAAGCGTGATACGATCTTCTACATCCAAAAATGCAAAGTCCTCTACAATGCGCTGACAAAAAATCTCCAATAGACTCAGTAATGCTTCGATTAGCGGTGAGCTATCATCAGAATAGTGGGCTTTAACTTCAGTAAGTAGCGACCTTAAACATCTGCTAGAGACCCCTTTATATGTCTTTAGAATATCAATAAGAATACGCAAACAAATTCTATGGAAATCCACATAATCTTGATCCTCATCACTAAAAAGGGCATAGAAAAATTGGAGGCTATGAATCTTGAACACTTCCAGAATTCTTTTAGTATTTTGGCTTCGTTGTCTTACCAGTACTGCAATTTTTGAATTTGGATTATCACTTTGGATTGTTTGTATTTTCCTTGTAAGCCAGTTTGCTTCTTCAATTTGATCTTCTAGCAGATCGAATTCCACACAGGCACTTTCGCTTATGTTTGGATTAGCAGGATTTTTGGCATTCTCTCGAAGATTGGCATCAAGATTTAGCATCTGTGGATTGTTCTCAAACCTATGATTTTTAGTAAGCACTATCTCCTTCATTGAGAAAAATTCTTTTGCGCGGGATAACAAATTAGGAATTGCACCGATAAAACCATAGATTCTTTGCAGAGAATCTCCCATCAAGATTAACTGAGTATTTGAAGCAACCAATGTTTCTATCAATTGATAACTCAAGATATTAGTATCTTGAAATTCATCAATAATTATCACTGGAAAATATTTTTGATAAAAGTTCAAAATTCGCGGATAATCTTTGAAAAGAAGAATGGTGAGCATCAAAATAGCATTAAAAGGTATGAGGTCGTGTGGAAGAAGTTGAGATGCAACCCGATGGCAATACTCTCTAAAATTCTGTCTTAAGTAATTGGTATTTAACTCTCTTATGGCGTCATTTACGTCACTAAAAAATTTTGCATCATCGAGACTTAAACCAACCCCAAACGCCATCAAATCCTGAGCCTTGCTATCGTCAATCGATTTGAGTATATTGATATTGGCTAAATTATCTGCTATTAAGTATCCATATCGTTTTAAGACATGCCGACAAAAACCATGATAATTAGACACGAACACCTTCTCATTGACACGAAATGGAGGACCAAAATCTGTTTGTAGCAATTCAGGGATCTGTTCAGCTACATCCTTCTTGATTTTATAAGCTGCATTGACACTAAAGGTCAGGGCCAGTAGTTTTTTAGGATTTGGAATCTGGTTTGTAGCCATGAGATTAGCAATTTTGCTAATCATCGTCTTGGTTTTGCCATAGCCTGCTGGTGCTTCTACCAGAATCCTCCCTTCCGACGATAAGATCACCTCTAACTGTTGTATATCGTCGCTATGTATCTTCTGAAATTTTTCTTGAATATCCGTTTCATTCATCAGGAGTTATTTTGGGTTAGCTCAATTGCTTTCTTAATCGCATTTTGATAAATCATTGGTATATCGTCTTTACCTAGAAGTTCACCAACAGTTCTCCCTAAAAGTATCCCTTTGTTGATAATAAACCAGGTTAAATACCATACTTTACGGTTGTTGGTGTCTGTCAGAGAAATGTTAGCTAATGTTTGGCCGGTCGAGAAATTAGAGGGGGTAATGCTATATTTTTGTTTGCACTCATTCAAAATTTTTGATTTTAGAAAACGGTTCTGGCCCAAAGTATCATAATCTTCCAAGATTTTTATCAAAAGGGTCTCTTTATTATTGTCCAAAAGAGTGGTGACAAGCTCAGCCTCAAAATCACGCTCAGTTGTTACAAAAATATCGAACGTGTTTGCAGGAATTTCGGTAGCATCATCACTATCAATTACTCCCACACTATTAATCCCAAAGTTTTCTAATAGTTTCATCAGTGGCAATACTGACTTGATCCCACCAGCCTGAATAATACTAATGCCAAGATCGTCCAAGTCAGAAATATCCATTTTTCCTGCAAATAAAGGCAAGGCCGCAATTTCACTATCGCCTTCAACAATTATTACGCAGCGAGAAAAAAATGCCTCCTTAACAAAGGGAAAATTTTTTAGAAGATGGGCCCTTTTTTGCTCATCAAGAACGATATTCGTTCCACTCTTAACTGAAATGCGATTGTTACATTTATAAAATCTTACTATTTCTGTGAAATCATTCAGTAATACGTTTGGGGAATGCGATACAACGATACACTGGCCGACGAATCCGTCCACATCAAAAACATGTTTAATGACCTTAAGGAAATCAGCCTCATTGTTGGAAATAATCTGACTCAGATACTTTATCAAAGATCTTTGCATATACGGATGCTGGTGTATTTCAGGTTCGTCAAGACCAAGCAATAGAGAAATATAGTTCTCTCCAGTTTCTTCATTTTCGAAAATCACGTTCCTCCAGCGAACATCGCTCAGAGTTAGTAATCTTCCCAGTATTGCGAGTGAAACTGTTGACAAGAATTGAACTCCATAACCGGATTGGTTTAATTCTCTTCCTTCACCATCGGTTAATAGAATGAGTCTTGATAAAAGATTATTCGCTTCCTCTTCTAAAGTGGCGTTTATTGAGAAATCTCTAAAAGACTTCAATTTTTGTAGGACGTCGTTCACCGAACTGATGAGACCGTTTAATCTATCTTTGTCAACGAAATCTAAATCTGCTTCTTCTTCATCCTCAAGACTCCTCTGGATGAGAAAATTAAGGAACTTTCCAACACCTCGATTCCGATCAAAATTTAACTCCGAAGATGGGTTTCTCAACGAGTCATAGTGAATATAGTTGATGGCTCTTACACTGGTTACTGAAATCTTGGTACTGGTTTCTTGATGCCAGAACTCCAAAGATCCCTCCGGCGTTTCTTGAACTGCGAGAATATCTATCTGGTTTTCATTTTCGGGATTAAACAGATCCTCGAATACTCCTAATTCTACATCTTCAAGAATCAGTGTAAATTCAATTTCTATTGCCTCATCTGGATCAGAAAAATCATCATAGCTAAATCCACGTTTGGTAAAAAGCGTATTCAATAAATTAAGGAAATTGGATTTTCCCAGATTATTCTCGCCAATTAGAAAGTTGAGCTTTGGGCTAAAGGTTATTTCAACCCCATCCAAATTCCGGTAATTAGATATTTTTACGAGTTTAAGTCTCACAGTGTTTTTCGATCACCTTTCAAATATTAGAACAAAATCATAAGTTTCCTGACACGATATTCCCCTACCCCCACCCCTCACTCAACACCCGCCACTTCTCTCCGGCATCCAATACCTGCTCGCAGGTTTCCCATTCGACATTTTCAACATCGGTGTAGCGCAGTTCAAAGGGGTGCATTTCCGGCACAGCCTCGATAATCTTTTGGGCGTGTTCTTTTTCGCCGAGAGCTATGGCCACCCAGGCGTCTTCCAACACATCTGGCAGTTGCCCAAACAGGTGGTAGATGTCGTGTAACCGGCTGGAGAGCAATTCGTGAACCCGATCTTCCACCGAGTCCTGATAACGCATATTGAAAATGTAAACGGTATCATTGATTTGCCCAATACGCTGGATGCGGCCTTTGCGCTGCTCCAACCGCGTGGGATTCCAGGGCAAGTCCAGGTTAATGAGCGTGCTCAAACTCTGCAAGTTCAGTCCCTCCGAGGCCGCATCGGTGCCGAGCATCAGTCGTATTTCGCCGCGCCGCACCATTTGTTTGAGCGTTTCGCGGGCAGTAGGCTGCCATTGCCCATTACGCATAATGCCGGAGGTGGTAGGGCCGGAATAAAGGGCAATGGGTTCTTCGGGAAATTCCTGGGTAAGTTGTTCGGCCAACCATTGGATGGAGTCACGATACTGGCTAAAGATAATACAGCCCCGCTCCAGCCAGCCGCGACGTTGCAGGCAATCAAGTACGACCGCATATTTGGGGTCTTGTTCTTGTTCCAGATATTGCCTTAGATTGGCAACACAACTCTCTAAAAGTTGCTGCTGGGTAGAATTTAGCTGTGCTGCCAGGCTACTAGCTGCCCCAGCCACATCGTCAGTTTCGTCATCTTCTTCACTATCAAAATCGGTGTCGCCGCCCAGTAGTTTTTGGGCGGTGGTCAAACCCGCATAAATAGAACTACCTACCCGCCGCAGCAACAGAGTTTTTAGCAAACCAGAACCCCGCCCCAGGCTTTGGCAGAACTCTTCGGCTAGATCATAGGCTTCCCGTAGATAGCCCGGTAGAGGGATGGCTTCGTTTGGACCTTCACCCAGTAGTTCAACCTCAATTCGTTTCAACAGTGGCTCGCCGGTTTCCGGATCAATAGTCTCTTCAAGTTGTTGGCGAGTGCGACGCACAATGCGGCGGATAATGGGATTGTGATCTGCAACCAGGCGCGGAAACAAACGATTAAAACGGTTGCGATCCGGACGAGAGAGTTTGGTTAGGTAACTGCCGGGCAAGATAGATTGCCTATCCGGCACGGCCAAACTTCTCCGCAACGTGAAAAAATCGCGATGTTCCTCTTTGGGTGGAAAAGGATTGCGTGTCCATTCCCACCGCTCAATTTCGTCGGTAGGTAGATCAGCTTGCCCCATTACTAACTCAAGGGCTCGTCCGCCGCGTCGCCATTTGCTTTGCGCATTACCTAATACGGACTCATCACCTCGACTGAGGATGTCGAGCAAATCCCACGCCTCAATAGGGCGTAGCTGAACCGGGGTGGCTGTAGCCAGCAGGACGCTCCGGCTGCGTTCGGCCAGATCATACATGAATCGGAGCAGATTGTTGGGATCAACGGATACGTAGCTCCGATTTTGGCCCAGATTTTGGCGACGGGCACGATGGGCTTCATCAAGAATGGCGCAATCATATTTGAGCCGGAGCAAGTTTTGAGCCGTCTCAGCGCCGTGACTAATCAGACCGCTGGAGACGATGCCAACCCGGCGTGGACATTTGAGGATACCTTCCGGGCCGATGGCCGGATGTTTGTAACCTTGTTCATCCACCCAGCAACGTCCATTCCATACCGCTGAAGGCATAGCCAGCAAATCACGCATTTCGGCCTGCCATTGCCATAGCAGAGTTTTGGGACACACCACTAAAATAGGACGGGTACCCGTGAGGGCGATCAGTTGGGCCGACATAGCCAGTTGCAGGGTTTTGCCCAAGCCAACCTGATCGGCCAGCACAAAGCGGGCACGTTTGGTGGGGCCTTGATGGGCATCAAACACCAGTTTAACAAAATATTTTTGATGCTCCCACAATCCAACCTCGTCCCGGTAAACCGGCGTTTCTACGATGGCCGCTGCCGGATCGGTCTCTGCCCCGTCGCCGGTCAGCCAATCATCAACCAGGTAGATAACGCGGCGATGAGCCAGCCGTTTGAGGTCTTGAATAACTCCTTCGGCCAGGGGGCGTGCCCGGCAGTCGCCCCACAGCGCGTTGAATTCCTCCTGCACCCAGACGACGGCCTCGGGCGAGGAGTCTTCCCAAACAATCTCATAGTTGAGCCGCCAGGCCGATTTCGACTCATTGGCACTGCCCACAAAGCAGGTTTGCGAACCATCGGCCAGGGTGATGACCCCGGCTTTGCCGTGAACCAGGCCAAAGACCTGGTCGGGCAAAACTTTGACTTCCAACTTGCCACTGCTCAACAGTTGATAGAGGTGGCTAAAACGCTCGCGGATGCGCGTTTCGCCTTCACCTTGAAGCAAATTTTCCGGGCGGGAACTTGTCCAGGCCCGGCGGATAGCCATCTGCGCGGCTTTGGCGGTTCTTACATCTTGGGGGTGTAAATCAGAGTTGCAAACAACCCGAATTTTGCCGGTAACGGTTTCTAGTTCTTCGCCAACCAGTTCCAATAGAGAGGAACTGAAGTAACCGGCAATACGATCATACTGTTGGGCACCTTTGAGGCGAGGGGACAGAAAGGAGTGATCCAGTCGCTGGCGACGGGAGGAGAAACGACGGACGACTGAAGCCTTAGACGTGGTCATTTCTCACCGTGCCGGCCAAGAGTTCCGCTGCTTGACCGTCTTTGCGCCAGTGGGCCATAGAGGAAACGCGGACCAGCGACGCTAAATAATCTAGAAGGTGGATGATCCGCTCCCGCTGGTTCCAATAATCCGGCAGTTCGGTTTTGAGCCAGTTGAGACCGGTTTGTGTTTCTTCAGTTTGACGGACTTGATGCACGGCAAAGAGACATTGGCGCAGCAACGAACCATCAAAGCCAGCCCCGGACAGCCCCTTTTTGCCGAATTCGGTGGCGCTTTTGAGGCGGGTTTCATTGGCGCGAGTATTGGCCAATAGCTCGGTGTATTCGGCGGCGCCAAAGCCCCGGGCCAATTCCTGATAAACACCACTACGATATTCGCCGTGACTTTCCACTTCCAACCCCTTCAAATAGAACCGTTCCATTGGAGATAGGAACCGCCAAATGTCGGGGTTGAAGTTCCGGGGCACCAGGTGGTCGGCGGCAATTTTGACCGCATCGCGGATCAATTTTTCTACCGGGCTGATTTCGCCGGGCTTACGCTCACGCAGAATTTCTCGCTCCGGGTTAATCTCTTCGATAGGTTGGGCGGTCAGCACTCGCAGAGCGGCGGCATAGGCAGCCAGTTGGTAATCAGCATCGCCAAAGTTGGGGTCGCTATCATCTTCCAGCCGGGTCATAGTATCAAGCTGGCGGCGCACTTCGGCCTCAACATCGTGGATGATCTCATCCATGAAGAGCGGCTCGGTTTCCTTGCGTTTGCGCAACACCAGCAGAACCGTACCTTGGACGTAATTGCCTTGTTTGAGCGCCGAGTCGGTTTCGGTGGCAATAGTCCAGGCCTGGGTGACGTGTAGTCCAGCAGCCCACAAGATCATGGTCAGATCAGCCCAGACAGCAGCATCCTGGTGGGTGAACATCACGATTTGCAAGCCGTTATCCGGCATGTTTTGCACCAGGCGGGTGTAAGCATCAACCATAGCCCGTCGAAAACTCTCATCACTACCCTGCACCGCCAGTGCCCGCTTGGAGTCAGTATACCAATCGGGAAAGAGCTGGGACAGTTGCTTATCGTACCATGCCAGGAAGAACTCCGACAATTCATGGTAATTTACCGCATCAGCGTAGGGTGGATCGGTGATCCAAATTGTGCAGGTCTCTGAAGTGTCACGGGCATCTGAAGCCATTGTATGTGAGGACACGCAAAACGATGGAACCAGTCGTAAAAAAAACGACGTTTCAAGGTATGTCAATCCTCGACACCCATAGTTAAAAAGGGTATTTAGAGCTTGATTGCCAAATGTCTGGATTACCATTTCTTTGCCAGGATTAGGTGCCCATCTTGTTAGTCGTGAACTCCAATCAGTGATACTGTTAATACCAAGTAAACAAACAGCACGTTCCGCTTTGTTCGTTAGTTTGGCATTCTCCTCTGCAAATAAACCTGCTAGTAACAACTGACGTGGCGTAAAAAGATGGTGCCAGTGGGTCCAGCCACGTTCCCTCTGCAAACGAGTAGTTTCACTGCCAGGTATAATGGCACGGCTGGGAATAAACCCTTTTACCTGCCAGTGATGAAAACGCTCTTTAAGCAATTCCAATACTTTGGCTTCCCGCTGCAAATCATCGGTGGTTGGAGCACGGTAGTGACGTCGGGTGCGTTTCCGTCCTTGGCTATCAAGATACGTCTCGACCCAACGGATACAGTAGAGCCGCTCCTGAAACACATCATCTGGACGAGGAACAAAATCGTCATTTCCCCACAAACGAAGGTTGCGCCGGATGACCTCAATAGGGGTAGAGGGGCCACCATCCGGGGGAATGAGCCGTGAATTATCTACTGTACCGCGACTTCGGGCTGTTTCCATTCCCGCTTCAGAGGCAGCTTCCACAATTTCAATATCGTACCGTCTGTTCTTTTTGTCGGGTACAAGCTTAGCGATGATATTTTTGCTGGCCGCAATAACCCAATTGGGGGCTAAAGGTATCCACCAACCAGACTCGGGATCGCGTACTTCCACACAATATAGAAAAACGTCGGCCCGCCACCCCAAACTGTTGTGCTCTATACCCCAAGAATTTATCTGTTTGCCAACGGCCTCATACACGTGCTGTTGGGCGGCCTCAACTGCTGCTACAGTTTCCTGCCCACCACCATCAATATTTAATGCCGCCCAGGTTAACAAGGCTGCCATCGGGTTTAGATCGGCTCCATAAGCTTCCACCCCCAATCGTGCCGTTTCAAAAGGAATAGAGCCGCCACCGCAAAAGGCATCGCCCACCCGAGGCACGTGACCAAAACGGAGTTGACCCAATTCCTGCACCAGTTCCGTCAAATTGTTGGCTTGAGTTCCTAGATGAGCATTAATCTCGTCCCACGATTCTGGCGCAGGACCATCAACCTGTTCGGGCCGGTCGCAATAGATCAGTTTTTCATCATAGCTCATCCGATCAAAAACTAGCCGTTGCAATTCCTCACGTTCTTCTGCTTCGGCACGAGAAAAGCGGCGTATCTGAGGGGCGTCAGATGGAGCGGTTGGGTCCAGGAATCGCTTCTGAACAGAATGTGGTAAAACCAACAACTCTTCAAGCAGTCTTTTTCCGGGAATAGTCTTGGTTTTGCGGTGCCACAAGCCCTCACTATCCATCGTCATCAACTTCAAGAAAATCTCCCGATCTTTTTCTGGCTCGGTAGTGGTAGGCAGCAACAACCCTAACAAGGCGGCTCGCACTAATACTAGCGGCTTGCGGCCCCACCATTTGCCTAGACCGGTCAAGGTTTGTCCATTACCAGCCTTACGTTCCTTATAGCTTTCCATCGAAATTTTGGCGACGGGGAATTGGTGTTCAATGAAACAAGGGGCATCCGCCAGTGGGGTTTCGGCGGGTGGCGTGGCAGATTGGGGCTGGCTGGTCACAATTACTCCTCGTTTAGTTCAGTTTCCCGGAGGGCAGCAAACAAGGGCGTTTCGGCAGCTCGACGGTAAAATTCGGGGAGAGTGGTTTGAGTTGTAAAATGATCCGTAACCGGATTTTCGGTTAAGGCGTGGCGCACAGCTCTGCGCCAACCTTTGCCCCGGTCGTTCAGGCCGTGGCCGGTGGCAGCAGCGGTTTGGGTATACAACCACCAGCGTTCCTCTGGCTCTAATCCCCGCCAATTGGCAATGGCCGCCGGGATCAGGCCGGGGTCAGCATCTTCAATGGCCCAAGCCAGCAGCACCAGTTCTTTGCCCAATTCGCGGCGTACCAGATTGGGGCCAATTTTCCAACTACCAGATTTAACGCCATACTTTTTCAAACGGCGGTTAAACTGGGCGCGTAACTCATCGGCAATGGCCTCCCACTTGAGGTGGGCTAGGCGCACCCGAATTTGACCATCGCTGCGGCTGCCATAGGAGACCTCACTGGAACCCTCAACTGGGTCCCAAGTGAAATGCTCACTGATTTCAACGTGATCGTGTTGGCCGCGCGGAATATTTACCAGAAAATGGTGCGTGCTATTTTCTGGTTCAAAGCCAAATGTATTTTGTAAAAGCCGCTCAGTTTGTTTGCTCATCAGTTACCACTTTTTTGACCGTGAGACTGCTTAAAACAGATGAAAAAGTATACCGGATATTATACACTGATTTTGCCGGTTCGACAGATGACTACTGCTGGACTTCGCCGGGTTGTAAGGTAGTTTTATCATCCTCCACCCATTCCAGCAAATCTTGCCCCATCTCAAAATGAATAGCCTCAGCCCCAAGTTGTACCTGGCCGGTGGTTTGCAGTTTGCGCAACGCGGCCAAACACTCCTCGATAATGGCCGGTTCAACCCACTTCTCCGAGTTGGTTTGCAACTCAAGCCAGTCCCGGTCGCCGCTTTCACCGGAGATGATCGCCGACACGCCCAGAGGGATACCTTGATGTTTTTTGAGCTTCTCAATAAAGTCGTAGGTGTCGCGCGTACTGGAAAATCTGAAACGCTGGGTTGGTTTCCAGGTGGCCGGACGGTCGCGTTCAACTTTAACCGTCTCATCTCGATCCCAACTGATGGGGATACGCTCTACCTGAGAGCCGATATTGTCACGTTCGGCATAAGCCAAAACCAGTTGCGAACTGCGGGAGATGATGAAAGGCTCATTATATACCGCCCCGACCGTTTTGGGGTCTGAACCATCGGTAGTGTAGAAAATCGGAGCACTTGGCGCAGCTTGCAGCTCCAATTTTTTGTCGGTGCCACTTTGAAAGGTTCGATACTTGAGCGTAATGCGGTTTTGCCAGCTTTTGGCCGGGCCGGTTTCGTGTTCGCCGGTTGAATCAACCACCAGAAAAGAAACACGCAACTCAGCGGTTTTTAATTCGTCGCCCTCAATTTTGGCCGAAGCGGTTGTGGCTGCACTGCCAACATCATAGTAAATGGTATCACCGTTCCGGGGGGTCAGCTTAAGTTGGGCTTCCCCCGTATCATTATCGCGCTCCATCTCTTGGATGGTAAGATCGGTCTTGGGTTGCGGGAAGGGCCCCTTGTCCACAAAGCCACCCTCCTCGCGCCACACATCGCGCCGTAGACAATCGGTTTTCAAATCATCCAAGGCGCTGGGTAAATGCCACTGCCATTGGGTATTGGTGGCGGCGCGCAGTTTTATCTCGCTCCAGGGTAATGATTGGGTAGTAAACAGGCGGCGTTCGCATTTCTTTTGAAAAACTTCACCGGTTACATCAGTTTCAAATTTAGCCTTTTCTTTGAGCAGTTCAACAATTTGGTCCTCGCCGCTATAGCGGTTGCCTTCAAACTGCATGCTGAAGTCGGCGCTGGTTAGGCCGTTTTTTATGGGGAACCACAAAGTGGTAAAGGTTTCTCGCACCGCCGAATGAAAGGCCAACAGAGTGCGTTCGGCCAGATCTTTAGCCTGAGTCATCTGTGGATCATTGTCCGGCACATGCTCGGCGGCTAACTCATCCAGGATTTGCTGGATCGCCCTCAAACGTTTGCCAGTATCAATCAGGTCGTTATAGGTGTTTCGCGTGCCGGTTAAAAAAGCGAGCCGGTTTTGGTAAGTGGCTTGGTCAAAAAATCGCTGCAAATCTTGTCGCAAGCCAGACCCCGGATGTGGTTCGGTGATAATGAGGGTGACCTGGTCTTGCTCCAATTCGATTTCATCCACCGCCGGTAAGGCCAGTACGCGCTGGTAACACCAGCGGTTGGTCGGCTGGAAAATTTCGGCCAGCCGGGTACGCAATTCCCGCACCGCCTGTTCAGCCTGATACGCCTTCACCAGCGACTCAAGTTTGGCGTTGAGATTCTGTGTATTCTTAAAAAACAGTTTGCCGTCGCGGGTACTGTGCAAGTACCAGGCTGCGGTGGACAACCGGGCCAAAACGTCGTTCTTAAGTTTGGAAAGGTCACGGTCTGGTTCGGCTAAAAAGGCAATGAGTTCAGAGATGGATAATCCCAAAACGGCGTTAGGCACATTTGCCAGCGAAGCCATAAAGAGCAAGCGACAGGCGTCTTGTGTGTCGGTACCGCCCAATTGGGCATCCATTACCTCTGCCACTGCATTGCCACCGGAAGCAATATCGTGAGCAACAGCATTGCCCAGTGTATTGTTGATTTGATCAATTTCGGTCATCGTTTCCTGGTAATTAAAATCCAGATCGTGGGCGGCAATCAGATAGCGTTGATTGGCTGCCCCAGTTTCCCACAATCGGGAAACGACAATTCGCATCAACCGGATTAGCCCGCGTGTCTGCTGAAAGCCGAGATTCTCGCGGAAACGGGCGTACAAGTCGCGAATAGCGGGATGGAAAGGATAAGACACCTGGATGCGGGCAGCAAACTGCTCCGGCGACTCATTGGTGATGTCCATTTGCCTGGCATCACGAACGGCTTTGGCGTAGCCCTGCGCCACCTCACTGATTTCGCTTTCAGTGGGGAGGGTTTCAAAAATACGTTTACGCAGAATATGGTACAGTTCGTCCGAGTTGATCCGAACCGGCTCCAGGCTCATAGCCGTGCGATGAGTTTCTTTCTCCAGGTCGGCCAGCACTGTTGAAATTTGCTGGCTGCCAGTTTCATAAGAGCCAGTCAGGTCGGTTAGGACCAGGCATACCCGGTCGCAAGCTTCGCGACCAATCGCAACCAATAGGTTAGAAAGCGCTGTTGCGGTTACTTCGGCCAAGTCAGAATTACCAATCGCCTTGGAACGAGCACTCTGGAAATAGGGAGGCAACTCGTCGAGCAAAATCAGGACGGTTTCATTGGCGAACAACTTCTCCCACGCTTTTTGGCCGGGGGCTTGTAAGGGTGAGTAAAGGTCTTTGAACTGATCCTTTTTGTCCATCTGTTCCGCAATAGCGCCCCAAAGACCAAACGGTGCGTCGGACTCGCGGCCAGAGAAGGCAACGACACGGATTGGCCCTAGGTCAGGGTCAGGGGTGTAGAATTCGCCCATTACCTGCTCGCGGAACTCAGGGTGCTTGGCCAACAAACCCAAGACCAACAAGTTGTGAGTTTTACCACCCCCCATCGCCTGCCTGAGTTTAAAGATACCCTGACTTGTTTTACCTTCCAGACGTTTGAAACCGTGTTCTAATAGGGTTTTCATACCTTCGGTAATGTAGTTTTCGTTGAAGAACTCTTCAGGTTTGATCCGATCGCCGATCAGATCGGTCAGATCCAGCACTGTATCTCGGCGCTGAGTGTCAAAGGCGCTTTCACGCGGGGTACAAAGTTGTTTTAGTGATTCCATTGGAGATTCCTCAAATTTTAGGAATTGTTGAAGATATGATTATTGGGTGAAGCGATTTCGCTCCTATTGGAGTGGGCTATTTTTACCTGGTAGTGAGTATGAAGAAACTAGGTTCTTTGCTAATTTTGATACTGCTTTATCAAGCCTATTCGATATTTTCTTGCCAAACCATTCATAAAGTCAATTATACCACTATTTTAAGTTTTTTTTAATCTTGCCCCCTATTCTCGATGAAAATTGCACTTACACTTGACAAAAATTTGTTTTTTGAGTAATATAGGTAGTAGATTTACTACCAATACCAAATTGATAAAAATGATTGCCAAAATTAGCCGTCAAAGCCACATTATGTTAAAATCGTCCCATAAGTACTACCTATTAAAGGACGATTCTATGCCTGAATGGCCCAGCTACACCATCAAAGAAGCCAGTCAAAAAACCGGCTATAACGAAGAATACCTACGCCGCTTGATTCGGCACGGTAAGATTGAAGCCATCAAAGTTGGTCCCACTTATCTGATTCGCGTGGATAGTTTAGAGAAGTATGTGACCGAAATTCAGAACTCAGACGATGCCCGTACCGGCCCAAAGGCAAAGAAAGAATAAGTCTCTTTTTTTAGCTAGATAGGTAGTAATTTTTCTACCAAAATAAATATGACATATTTTTTTGAAATAATAGGTAGCATTATTTATACCTAAATGGAGGTACCTGATGAATACAAAAACAATCGCTTGGATTACCGGAAGCCTGACGTTATTGATGGCATTGTTTTCCTTTGTCTTATCCTTCAATGCCTTGACCGATTTGGCCGCCCAACATGGTGTCAGCATTCCCCCACTCTTTCCCCTAGTCGTTGAGGCGGGTGTGGTTATCTTCAGTCTGAACGCACTGTACAGATCGGTAAACGGTGAAAGCGTCAGATGGCAATGGGCCTTGATCATTGGTTCCTCTTTGATCGCCGGTTCGTTCAATGTCGCCCACGCCCAGACTGACATTCTAAGCCGGGCTATGGCTGCAATGCCCAGCCTGTTTTTATTGCTGTCATTTGAAACCTTCATTGGACAGATCAAGCACGTCGTTAAACGTTCAAATACTGTCGAGAGTATTGAACAACTGACAGAGGAACTGAACACCAAACGTCTGGAACTGGATGAGCTGATCAAAGCTAAACAGTCAGCACTCAACCAACTGAACAGTGAGGCCGACAGAGTGAACAGTTCGATTGAACAAGCTCAGGAGACCTTGAACAGTCTGCGAGAGGAAATTGAACAAGCCAAACGTGTGCAAAACAGCAGTATTGCACAGGCTCAACAGGTCAAAGCGCAACAGGATGCCTTGACCATTGAACAACGCCGCGGCAAGTTGTTGCACATTCTGACCCTCGAGTGTGACATCGGCCCGACAGCCCTGGCTGACCGATTGAACACTTCGCGGGGTACAGTGTACAGCGACTTGAAAGCACTGTCAGAAACTGGACAGGTTGTCAAAAATGGTGACGGTTGGGAGGTTGTGCAATGAACACTCGTGCCATAACTCTCTGTCACCAAACTCGTTTAGCTGTGAACATCGTTGTTGAAGATGATACAGGACTGCTGGCATTTTCAATTGCGTTTGCCACGGGGTTGTTCGGGCTGTTTTGGCAAGTCAGCCAGTGGGTGTCAGTAACCAGTTATGAACTATCGGCATCAATCAGTGATGTCAAAGCGGCACTGGATTTCACAGGTAAGGTCTTGACCATCGGTTTCAATGCCCTTACCTATGGATTGGGGGTGAATTTATGAAAAATCAAATCACCATTGCTACCGTTGGACTGATCGTTCTATGTATGTTTGGCTGGTACATCGATAGCTTGGCTCACAATGAGATCACCGAGGCTGTTAGGTGGGTCGTCTACGCCCTAGCCTTCGCGATTATCGCAGTTCTCGTTGGCGTTTCCATTGTTGCGGTGCTCATTATCAATGAACGCATCCTCAAAGAGCGAGCCGACCGAAAGGTGATGGAACGCGATTCCAAAGTGATGGTAGTGCGTGCGATGGAGGGTGAACAAGTCTACATCCGGGATACTGATGACAAAGTCACTTGGCGTAGTGCACATCTGGATGGTCGGATCTATGCCAATGGAAGAGGTACATTGCCGAGCCAAGTGGAAATGGCAGCTTGGCAAACCTATATGTTACGTGGCCGCCCCAATGTGATCAGTCAGGGTATCGAAGCCCAATATTTGCCTGCGCCTACCCAGGTTGATCTGTTAGCTGCCTTGGATAGTGTACAGCGATGTCTTATCGTTGGCCCCAGTGACTCCGGTAAGACCACCCTACTTCAATGGCTCATCAGCCGGAAAGTGCAAACCTCCAAGACCATTGTCATTGACCCCCACGGCTGGCCGGATAAGTGGCCTAATAGCACCGTCGTTGGTACCGGTCGAAACTATGCCGAGATCGAAAGAGGATTGGATGCTCTGGTTCAGTTGATGACCAAACGGTATGACGAAATCGGCAAAGGTATGGTGGTTGAGGGAACCCATCCCAGAGTGACCATTCTTATCGACGAGTGGCGTGCTATCGTCTACAACGTCAAGGGTGCTAGCGAAGCCATCAAAGCTTTACTGACCGAAAGTCGTAAGGCGGCTTTTAGTGTATTTGTCGCCAGTCATTCAGATCGAGCCAAACCGTTGGGTTTGGAAGGTGAATATGACTTGAAAGATGGGTTTGCCGTCGTGAGATTATCAAATGTTAATGGTCAGCGCCAAGCGACCTTGGAGACTGGAAACGGTGAAGTACCAGCCATTCTCCCTGGCCCATTTACAGGAACTGTCCCCTACTCTGTCAATATTGACAATCTTACTTTTACCGAAGTGGATATGGAGCCGGAACCCACGGTAGCAGAAGCCTGCATTTTACGTTTGTACTCAGAGGGCAAAAGTATCTCTGCCATTGCTGAGGAAGTATTTGGCTCAAAGGGTGGTAATCAGAACCAGCAGGTCAAAGAGATTTTACAAAAATACAAAGGTGTAAAGGTGTAAGGTGTAGTTTACACCGGTTGCACCGGGAGATTACACTTTACACTCATCAAAAAGTTATAAAAAAATCATAATTGGCTAATGGTTTACGTAATTGTTAGCCAAGTAATTGATGAAAAAACAACAAAAGAATAAACCACCAATTAGGAAACAACTTGATCTTAAGACGGCATACAAAGTTTTGATTAAGGCATATCTACGGACTACCGCAGATAGAAAGGGGAATTCATGATGGGAAGAACAAGATACCAGCCTATCACAAAAAAAGATGATGCTTTGTTTGGTGACACCCAACTGCCGTTGCATCTACCGGTTGCCGTGTATTATCGCCAGTCAACCGAAGCACAAATAGGTAATATCTCAACTACTATTCAAACAGTTGATATGGTGGAACTGTTGAAGGGCCGGGGATGGGCAAAGGACAAAATAATAATGATTGATATGGACGCGGGAATCAGCGGTACAACCAAGATTGATGAACGCGAAGGCATGAGCACCCTTTTTAGTTTAATTACAAATGACAAAATCGGTGCTGTTGCCTGTCAAGATGAAGATCGCTTGTTCAGAGACATCACTCAAATTCAAGTCAACATCTTTATCGAAGCCTGTAAATCTCATAACGTGTTGGTTATCACCCCTACTGTGGTTTACAACTTCTCTCACCCGCAACTAGGGACATTTCACGCTCGGCAGTTTCGGTTCAAGTCAGAAATGGCTGCTGAGTATATCGATTCCTATGTAAAAGGCCGACTACAAAAGGCAAAGCGGCGTTTACTGGACAACGGGTTATGGGCAGGGCCACCTATCCCTCTTGGCTTCATGATAGATATGAGAAAAACACTACCCAGTGGTAGTCCTAACCCCAACTGGCGTAAACTGGTAGAATTCCAACCTTTTGCCGATGTCACACGAGAATATTTTAGATTATTTGTTTCATTTGGAGGTCAAGCCAGAACTACTGTGAGGTATATTAATGAACACGGACCGTATTTCCCAAACCCTAAAGAGTGTCAGCCACCAGAGGGATTTAAGATCGTTTATCGAATAAGACAGACTGGCGGAAAGTGGTGTTTGAGCCGGACTGCTCTTATCAGCATGTTTACAAATGCGATGTATCTTGGGCATTGGATGGTCAATGGGAATATTGTGCACTGGGATAACCATGAGGCAATTATTGACGAAGAGTTGTTTATGAGGGCGTTCAATTTTCTGTCAAAAGTAACTTTGGATGGAAAAAAGAATCCAAATTACAATCCTGCCCGTCAATACCGTAGGCCACAAAAAGAAGAAGAACGGCCAAAGGAGAGACCATTATGTGTAGGTCTAGTATTTTCTCAGGAGGATGGGGAGTGGCGGCGAGTGGGTTCAAATTGGGTAAGCCCTCTCCAACATTATACTTATACGTATTGGTCTATACATGATGATACAAAGTATTTATGGAGTAAAGCTGCGGATTTTGTAGACGAAACGATCAGTTCGTTGATAACAGGTAAGCTACAAGCCACCTTCGACTTTGATACTTGGGAAGACTCTGTTAACGCCTATATCGAAGAGTTTGAAGAAAAGCAAAAGGTCAAACGTGCCCAGTTAGATCAACTTACAACTATAAAAGAAAATCTGGTTGGTAGTTTGAGCACCTTAACAAATCCTGAAATGATCGCTGCCGCACAACAGAAATATGAAGATGCACAGGCTGAGATCAATCGCTTACAATCTGAACTGGCTACCGATACGGGTAATATATCTCAAATCAATCGGTTAAAGAAAATTAGGGAAAATTGCGGTGAAGTGCTTGAGAATTGGGGTACTATGACCAGAGATGAAAAACGAGAGGTTTTACTTTCGTTTATTCAAAGGATAGAAGCTAACCCGACAGATGGACATGGTTTGCGCCTTGTTATTCGTTGGAAAGATAGAACATCAGATGAGATAGTGCTTCCCCGGCAATCGACGACAGGGACACAATGGCTTCCTTACGAGGTAGAAGAACTGTTATCACTGGTTGCTTCTGGCGCTGATCAGATCCAAATAGCTAGGGCTTTTCCTCATCGAAAGTGGGAGATGATCAGAGATAAATATTATAGAACAACAAGAAACGGGATGCGCAAATTCGTCCCCAAACCTATAAAAGATACAGAAACCTATTTTGATTATTTGAAGCGTATTGGGGGAGGTGGTGATGATGATGAGTGTTTGGCGTATATCAAAGATGTCAACTGTTCAGAAACAAGACCCCACGATGCGCCAGGCTGATCTCGCCGGGTTTGGGCCAGCGCCCGCCACCAATCAAGCCCGCGTAACTCACCGTATGGTGCGGCGAGCGAAACGGCCGGTGGCGCACCAGCGGCTCATCCGGCGAAAGTTGGTCGGCCACGGAGTAAATCCGGGTTACGTCTAAAGCCTCTTCCACCGTCATCTTGGGCAAAATACCGGGCATTGAACGAGCGATCAGGGTTTTGCCCGCTCCCGGCGGCCCGCTCATCAACATATTGTGTCCCCCGGCCGCGGCCACTTCCAGGGCGCGTTTGACATGCTCCTGCCCCTTGATCTCCGCCAGGTCGCAGGCATAAGGCGGTGGGTCGCCGTCCAGGGAAAAGTTGACGGCATAAGGGGCTAATTTCTGGTGGCCGCTCAGATGGTCCACCAATTGCAGCAGGGTTTCAAGCGGATAAACAGTCAGCCCTTCAATCAGCGAAGCTTCGGCGGCATCCGTGGCGGGGACAAAGAGGGTGGTGAAGCCTTCCTGTTTGGCTAAATTGGCCATCGGCAGCACCCCGCTCACGTGGCGCACGCCACCGTCCAGCGATAACTCGCCCATCACAATGGCCTGGCCCACCTCGCCGTAAATCTGCTCCGAGGCCAACAGAATGCCAATGGCAATGGGCAGGTCGTAGGCCGGGCCGGCCTTGCGGATGTCAGCCGGGGCCAGGTTCACGGTCAAACGTTCCGAGGGAAAAGGCAGGCCGGAATTTTTTATGGCTGCCCGCACCCGCTCGCGGCTCTCTTGCACGGCGGCGTCGGGCAAACCAACAATGGTCATCGAGGGCAAACCCCGCGAGATGTCAATCTCTACTTCAATCAATGCGCCGTCCAAACCTACAACGGCGCAACTGGTAACTTTGGCCAACATTGAACCCTCCCAGCCCAGAGGATCGAAATTTGAAAGACTTTGGAAAAAATTTCAACCATTATACCGGTTAAATTCTGTTGAGGCCAATAATCCTCCATTAACCTGTTAATGTCGCCGCAGAATGGTGCCGTTGGTTCCCACAATAATGCAAGAACCCCCTATACAATCAATGCCATTCAGGGTTTGAGTAGTGGGCGAAGTTTCTGCACTCCAGGCGCTGCCGCCATTATTGGAGCGCAGAATAGTGCCGTTGGCCCCAACGGCAAAACAAAGCGAGGTTGAGGAACAGCTAACGCCATTCAGATGGTTGGTTGTGCCTGAACTTAAAGGCGTCCAGGCCCCGCCGTTGATTTTTTGGGCCACCACGCCATCTGTGCCCACCGCCACGCAATTATCACCATCAACACAGCTAACCGACATAAGAGTTTGCACCGGGTTGGTGAATAAATCTATCTTTGAAATAATCCCTATTCCCCCCGGACCATTTGGATTAGGATAGGTGCCAATGATCCGGCCCCCCAGCCCAACCATCCAACAAGTTTTTTCGGCAAAACAATCAACGCCGTACAGAGGCGTGTTTCCCATTCTGCCATTGATCCAAGTTTGCCCGCCATCATCCGTCACCCTGGCTTCGCTATCTTCCCCAACCGCCACGCATTGGGTAGCCGAGGGACAATCTACCGCATTCATCTGATACGTTTGGTTAAAATTCCAGGGCCAGGTTTTCCCGCCATCGTTAGAAACCAAAATTACGCCGGGGCTGCCTTTGCCTACGGCGACACATTTTGCGGCGGTGGGACAACTAACGTCATATAACACCAGCCCGGCGCTCACGTTGACCAAACTCCAGTTATCGCCACCATCACTGGTATTTAAGGTCACTGCCTGCCCGCCCACAACGCAATCAACGCTAGTGTAAGGTTTGCAACCTATCCCATAGAGTGAATTCCCAGTTCCAGAAGTTTGGGCTAGCCACCCATCTAACGCTTTAAAGATTACGGGTAAGTAGGCGTAATAGTAACTAACTGTAACCACCTGACTGCCTGTTGTTGGCGTCATTACCTCGCTGCTGGTTACCGCGGCGGTGTTGGCAATTTGCAATCCATTAGCCAAGCCGCTGTTAACGGTAACCGGGAAGGTAACGGTAATGGTGGTGTTGGGGTTAATAGTCACGTTTCTAACCAGCCGGGGCAGATCACCGGCATTTTGGGCCACCGTGCCGGTGCTGCCCTGCAAGGTAACCGGTCCGGCAAAAGTAAGATTACTGTCCAGAGTATCAGAGATGACGGCGTTGGTTGCTATGGCGCCGTTATTGTTAACAACAATCATATAAGTTACCCGCTGGCCTGGATGAGGTTTATCACGATCAACACTCTTGGTAAGAGTAAATATGGGGCCGTTGGCCTGAACCAGTAGCGGCGGCAGAATGAATAAAAACAGCCCGGCCAAAAGAATAATTACCGACAAATATTTATTTTTTTTAGACATCATAACTGTACCCATCATTCTCTGGACACTATATTTCCTTTTAATTGTTATACTTGGTTTCGACATGGTTTCCCCCTTGGTGATGAACATTTGAAATGCAAAAATTCTACAAGCGCAGCATTGAACCAGGCCACGAGAAAAATAGACTTACCTAATTGTAGCCCGGAAAGGAGGGGATTTCAAATGAAGCCAGAGATGAATCATCTGGAGAACACCTCCACAGGGTTAACCAAAGCCCAGCCTTTTTTGCTACCCAAAACAACCAGTAACCACAAAACAAAGGGCGGTTTGCTTATTGAATTTGCCTTTTTCTACTGCCGATATATTACCGCCGGCGTTACTTTGGCCTCTCCATCTATGGCTTGAAAAAGTGTTTCTGTTTGAAACGTTTTATCCAAAGCCTGGGCCAGATCGGCCAGCAAATCATCCGCAGACTCGATGCCCACGGCCAGCCGCACCAAACTGTCGCTGATGCCAATTTTGGCTCGTTCTTCAGAAGAAAATTCATAATAAGAGGTTTGGGCCACCTGCCCCACCAACGACTCCACGCCGCCCAGGCTGGGACCAATATAGGGAATTTGCAGGCGGTCAATAAAGTGGCCGGTACCGGCTAAATCGGTTTCCAATTCAAAGCTGACCACCCCGCCAAACCCCGACATTTGCTCCACTGCCACCTCGTAATCGGGATGGCTGACCAGGCCGGGGTAATAAACGCGCCGCACCGCCGGATGTTTGGCCAGGAAATGGGCAATTTTATCGGCAGTTTGATTCTGGCGTTGCACCCGCAATTCCAGCGTTTTTAGCCCCCGCAGCAGCAGATAGGCCGAGTGGGGATCGCTGATATCGCCAAGCATCCCCTGTGTTTCCCTAATGGCTCCCATCAAATAATCCGAACAAATCACCACCCCGGCCAGCAAATCGTTGTGGCCGCCCAGGTATTTGGTGGCCGAATGGATCACAAAGTCAACCCCAAATTCCAGCGGCCGCTGGTTGATGGGTGTGGCAAAGGTGCTGTCAACCACCGTTTTGATATTGTGCCGGTGGGCCATAGCCACCAATTTCTTTAAATCCAACACCCGCACGTAAGGATTGGTCGGCGACTCGGACAGGATGACTTTAGTATTGGGTTGAATAGCTGCCTCCAACGCTTCATAATTCCCCATTGGCACCTGAGACGACTCTACTCCGTAGCGGGCCAAAAATTGGGTTACAAATTGGCGGGTGCGACGATAACAATCGTTGGTAAAAATCACATGGTCGCCCGCTGCCAGCAGGCTAAGCAAGGTTGAAGTGACCGCCGCCATGCCACTGGCAAAAAGGCAGGCTGCCTCGCCGCTATCCAGGTTAGCCAGTTTAGCCTCAACCGCGGCCACGGTGGGATTGCCGTAGCGCCCGTACTCCTCTCGTCCATTCTGCGCGCCCCACTTGTGGGCTTCCTGGAAATTAACCAGATCGCGGGTGTTTTCAAAAGTAAAAGTGCTGGTTTGAACCAGGGGCGTGGTGAGCGCGTGATAAGGTTTCACCCGATCTTCACCGGCATGAACAACGCGGGTGCTTAAATGTTGGTTGGTCATCAAATAATCTCCTTAATTTTAAATGTTACAAACAAAAAAAGGGCCTCTTACCGGAAGATAAGAGGCCCTTTTGGATGGGGCGCGGTTAATAAAAAAGCCCCTTCCTAAAGAAGAGGCCGGGCGTCGTCGCTCGATTCGCTCTCATCTTCCAGAAGTTGAATTCTGCCGGAATTGGCACCGAAAATTGGGATAAATTCCAATCAGGTTGCCGGGGCTTCATAGGGCCGGTCCCTCCGCCCCTCTGGATGAGCACAGAGTGCTGGGTTCAATTGGTAAAGAAAACAATGATGATGATAGCGTATCTTGCCAGATTTGTCAAGAGTTTTTTAAAATTGGGAACTGGTCAATTTGGGGCCGGGCCAGACTCACTCCGTCGCCTCCGGCGCAACCCCGGCGGCCATTCGGGCCTGGCGAGTCTCATCAAACAAACGCGCATTTTCAATGACCAGGGTGGCTACGGCGATGATTGGCTCTAACAATTGCAAATCATTTTTGGTAAAACGACCCACTCGCGTGTCTACCACATTTAAAACACCAATCACCCCGTTTGGCGTGGTCAGCGGAATGGTCAGGATAGAACGTGTTTCCAGGCCGATCTTCTGGTCAACTTCCTTAAAATGTCGCGCTTCGGCGCGCGTGTTAGACACCAGCAGGGCGCCACCGGTTTGGGCGGCGTATCCGGCCAGTCCCTGTCCGGGGGCCAGTCGCCAGCCAATAACCTGGTTGCTGCCAGGGCCAGTGGCGTGTTGGCAAATCAATTCACCCGTGTCCGGCAGACACAGCCAAAATGAGGTGCCGGTAATATCCAACAAACGGTGTATTTCGTCAAGAATGGTGTGCAGAATCTGATTTAAATCAAATGTGGAATTAAACATCTGAACGGCTCGGCTAATCAGGGCCAACTCACGGTTGCGTTGTTGGAGTAACTCCTTGGCCCGGTTGCGGTTGGTGATTTCACGCGCTAATTCCTGGTTGGCCTGTTGCAGTTGTTCATTGGCCGCCAATAGCGCCTGCTGAGTTTGGCGCAGAGTAAGATGAATTCTAACGCGAGCCAGGATTTCATCAAGCGGGGCCGATTTGGCAATATAGTCAACGGCCCCTACCTCAAACCCCATCAGCCTATCGGCTGTTTCAGACAGCACCGTCATAAAGATGATGGGAATATCTTGAGTGGCTTCATTTTCTTTTAAACGGCGACACGTTTCAAAGCCATCCAGGCCGGGCATCAATACATCCAAAAGGATAAGATCGGGCTTAATTTCCTCAACCCGGGCCAGGGCTTCTTCCCCGCTGGAAACAGCAAGAACGTTAAAGCCGGCGTTCTCCAGTTGATCTCGCATGAGGCCTAAACTGATGGGCACATCGTCAACAATCAAAATTTTGCCGGTGACGCTTGTTCCATTCACCATAGCGTATTTCCTCCCGCTTTACCAAGCAAACTATGTAAAATTATATCACAAATACCAACAATAAAGTAGTGGACTCATTGCCTAAAGCTAAAGTCAGGCTCATTCTTTGACAGATTTGTTTCCCTTCCTACAATACTCTAAACGGAGCCAGATGATGCGCGCGGCGAAAATCAATCAACCAACCATAGTGCGGCCAATTAATGAGGCCGATAGTCGCAGTATCTTGCGGCTGGTAGACAGCGCCCGGCGCGTTCATCTACGGCTGCCGCCGGCCAATTTACCGGCCAAAATAAAAACGGCCCCCGGCTTTTTGGCCGAGGACCAGGTTGGGTTGCGCGGCTTTATGATGATTGAGGCCCAACAACCGCAGACGGCCCTGATTCTGGCTGCCGCCCTGCGGGACACGTGGGGAGTTAGCCCATACCTTGATTTGTTATTGCCCCAAATTGAGCAAAAAGCCCGCACCCAAAATTTAACCACCCTGGCCCACGTGAGTTACGACGATTGGTTGATTGACGGGCTAAAGGAACGTGGTTTTAGCACCCGCGAGTGGGTGGTGAATTTTGAGCGGCACGGCTCCTGGCCCCAAGCCATGGTGACGATACCGGCGATTATCCGCATCGCTCATCTAACCGACCTGCCGGCCATCCTGGCCCTGGACCGGCTGGCTTTTGCCCAATTCTGGCGCAAACCCCCGGCCAATTTTAGCGAAGCCCTGGCCAGGGCCGTATCGTTTATGGTGGCCGAATTGGACGGACAAATTGTAGGCTATGAGTGGTGCGAAATTTATCGCCAGCACGCTCACCTGGCCCGGCTGGCCGTTCATCCCGATTACCAGGGGCGCGGCATTGGGGCGCAATTGCTCTACCAGGCCATCATTGACACCCTGGCCAGGGGGGTCAACCTGATTACCCTCAATACCCAAGAAAACAACCACCGCTCTCACGCGCTGTACCGGCGTTTTGGCTTTATGCAAACCGGGCAGCGCATGCCGGTGTTGGGCAAGGAGTTGGGGTAATCCTCAACTGCCTTCAGCAGGCGTATCCTCATCAGCCTGCTCAATCTCAGATTTTTTATCAGTATCCTCTTGCGTTTCTTCAGGCAGGGCCGGTTTTGCGGACATCTGGCCGGCCACGGTTAATTCACGGAAGGCCAGGGTCCACAGGCCTGAACGGAAAATCAAGTAGAGGCCGGTAACAAAGGTCATGGACACAGTGAGCAGCACAATGAACACCAATCCCCCGGCCAGCAGCGCCGCCCACCATTTCCAGGTCAGCAAAAACACAACCAGGCCGGGAATAAGCCCTACCAGGCCGGCCAGCACCATCACCACAATTGTCACCACAAAGGATACCATAGCCCAGGCAATTCCCAGACCAATCATCAATAACACCAAAATGGCGACGTCCTTCAGGTTTTGGCGAATTAAGGCATAACTGGCTTTGAGGCTCTCAACAGCTCCCTTTTGCCGCAGCACGGCATAACGCCAGGCCAATTCCTGGAACGGCATCACCACAACGCTAACAATAATCACGGCCAAAATCCACAACAGCAACAGGCCAATACCGGCCACAATGCCAAAGATCAACAAGCCGGTGTTTTCCAGAAAGGCCAGGAAAAACGGGGAGACGGCGGCCAACAACAACACGCCAAAAATAATAATCAAAGGCAGGGCAATGATAAAACCAACCAAAAAGACTCGCCAGGCGCGTTTTGACCAGCCTATCCGCCAGCCTTCTTTAACGGTGACGCCCCCGGTTTCTTCAACCTGGTCCACCATGCCAATCAGGGCCGCGCGCGTTACTGCCTGCACAACGGCGCTCACCACCGCCATAAACAGAATCAGGCACAACACTGCCGCCACAATTCCCCCAATAATCAGCCAGATATTGGCGGAAGTGAAGAAGGATTCATAGGGCCAATCAAAGCCCTGCTCAAACCCATTGCCGTCGTAACTTCCCGGCGGCGGTCCGCCACTGCCGCCGCCATTGCCGCCACCACCGCCGGTGGCGCTACAGAGGGCCAGGAAAAAACCAAAAATCCACAAAGCCCGGTATTTGATGGTAATTTTAAAAGAACGTTTAATGAGGTCTACGTAATCCATTTTTTAACTCCTTATCTTGTCTGATCGCCTTGATACAAAGATCAGGCTGAACCAATTAAAATACAAAATCATGATAACGCCGATTGAAACCATATAAAGCAAAAATGGTAACATCACGCCTAACCCTAACCTGAGCTTTTGGCCTATTTCACCCAGGTAAGCCAGGTAAAAGGGATGGATCAAAACCAACCGCCACAGGTTAGTGGTAAATTGCTCAAACCACCCGCCAAAACCAAATGTTTCCACCAACCGAGCAACCCAATTGAGCTGGCTGCTCAACCAAAAGATGGCCCTGACCATCATAAAAAGTAACACCAGCCCCAAACCAGAACTCCACCCAATGATGCCCAGGTTCACCTGGGTTTTTGTTTCTCTGGCCGGCAGTGATAACGGTTGTTTTAATTGGGCCAGGCCGGAGGGTAAAATCCAGCTTTGTAAAATAGCGGCCAGGGCTTGTAATTCGGTTACACGCGCCCGGCAAATTGAACATCCGGCCAGGTGCGTTTCAACTTTCATCCTTTCTGCGCTCCCCAACTCGCCGTCGAGATAACGTAACAATTCCGCTTCTTGGCTATGCATCAGGCGTTCTCCGGTAATGGTTGCAAACGTTTTTTTAAAACTGAACGGGCGTAATTGAGCCTGGACATCACTGTGCCTACCGGAATATCCAGGATTTGGGCAATTTCTTGGTAAGAATGGTGGTGATATTCTCGTAAAATCAAGGCCGCGCGGCTTTGCTCCGGCAAACTCTGCACCGCCTGCTTAACCAACTCGGCCTGCTGCTTGCGACTCACCTGGCCTTCCAGGTCAATCCTGGCATCTTCTGTCCTGGCTGCGTCCAACTCAACGGTGGGGCGCTGGCCCCGCCAAAAATCAACCGTGGTGTTGTGGGCAATTTTCAGCAGCCAGCTTTTAAACTTTTGCCGGTGCCGGTACTTTTCCAGGCCCAACCAGGCTTTGATGAACGTTTCCTGGGCCAAGTCTTGAGCCGTATCCACCTCGTTGCCCAGCCGATACAGAAAACCCAGCACGGTGGCCTGATGTAAGGCTACCAAAGCCTGAAAAGCTTCTTTACTGCCCTGCTGCGCCGCTTTGACCAATTCTGCTTCAGATTCGGTGGGGGTGGTTGCCATAGTCCAGTCCGGGTCGCTCAGATGAGCGACTGTTATTATATACAACGGATGAAGTTGTGGTTTTATTCGGAGTATCATGACGATTTGCGCCGGTTGGGGTGATATGAAAAACCGGCAGTCAATTAACCGGCTTCAATTCAACCCGACCCACCTCCGTTGCATTTTGAGCGGGATCGTACCAGATGAGCAGGGGGGTGTATGGGCCGGGGGGGGAGTCAACCGGGAGAGTCAAATCGTACACGTCCGAAACGATTTCGCCGGGGCGCCAGGCGGTGGTGGGGTAGGCGAAGTGGACGGGCGCGGCGTCGGTGGCAGTTACAATTTCTCCGGCCTGGTTGAGCAGGCGGGCCGACACTTTTAAGTTGGCGGAGATAATAGCCTCCGCCCGCCAATAAAGGGCCAACCGCACCGGAGCAGGCCCCGCCCCGGTATGGGGAACGCGCGACACGCCATAACCGGCCAGCGTAATTTCCGGGACGGCGGTTTGATTGGCCGGAACGACTTCCTCCGGCAAGGCCGATAGCGGCGCAGGGCCGACCCGGATCAGCGGGCCAACTGCGCCCAAAAACCAGCGTTCCGGCGCGCCGCGCAGCTCGCGGGTCAAATAAACGGATTTTCCCTCCCTGAGCAATTTTTCCACCGTAACCAGGCGATCCGCTTCCAAATCGGCGGCAATCGTTTCCACCTGGGGCCGCATGGTTTCCGTTTGCTGAAAATAACGAATCAGGGTCATTTCACCCACCAGGCCCACAATCGCCGCTTGATCCTCGAATGGTTGCCGCAAAATATCCAGCCCGTAATCGTGAACGTGCCAGGTATTACGTTGGGCCAACAGGGGACGGGTGGCCCGGATATTTTGGAAAATAATAAAGCCAAAAATAACCAAAGTAAGGCCGGTCAGGGCGACGCGCCAGGCTGAAAGTTTCATAAAGCCGGTAGAAATTGAACCCTCAAGCATCCCCGGTCTGCGGTTGGCGGCCCTTCCCGCCCCGGCGGCAATTTGCAGCAAAAACGTTGCGCCCACGCCGCTCCACATGGCCCATATCAAAAAAACGGGGATAAAAAACACCTCAATGTCGGTGACCCGGTAAAAAATATTGAACGTAAAATAGGTCAAAAAGGCCAGGCCGGTCAAGGCCAGTATTTTGCGCCGGCCCACCCAAAGCAGGTAAAAGATACCCACAAAACCGGGGACCAGCGTATAGAAATGGCTGCGCATTAAATCCCAATAAAAGCCGGCGCTGCGTTCATGGTCAAAGGGGTTGTCAAATATGAACGTGCCATAACCGCCGGCGCCAACCTGTCGCCAGAAACCGGGCCAGTTATTTTGGTACGTGCCGTCAAGCGAACCGATATGCCCGCGCAGAGGAAGGTAGAGGTAAAGCAGTAAAGGCGCCAAACCCAGCAGCGCTCCCAGGGCCAGGATTTTCCAGGTGAAACGGTAGGCCCGGCGCGTCAGATAGAGATAGAGCGCCAGCGCGGGCAGGAGCAAAACCATAGTGCGATGATGCGTCAGCGACAGGCCGGTCAAAAAAGCCAGCCAGTAAAATTGCCGGTGTTCTTTGGGGGGAGCAGGCGGCGTAACCACGATGAGAAGCAGCAGAGCCACAAAAAAAGTATTCAGCGCGTAAACCTCGGCGATGGTGGCCTGTTGCCAAAAGACCGGGCCGGTAGCCAGCAACAGCGCGCCGCCAACGCCGCCCAGGTGAACGGCCCAGCCGGGTAAAGGTAAAGGCCCATTTATCCGGGGCGAGTGGCTATTGGCCCCCACTTGCCGTATTAACAGGTAAAGCAGAGCTACCGTGGCCGCGCCAAACACGGCGCTCATCAGGTTCACGCGAAAGGCCACGTTGCCCACCGGCAAAAAGGTGAATAATTTACCCAAGAGGGTATAGAGGGGGTAGCCGGTGGGGTGGGCGATGCCCAATTGGTAGGTGACCAGTTGGAATTCCAGGCTGTCGTCAAACAGCGTTACCACCGAAGGGGCCAGGGTGGTGAGGTAAAGGGCCAGGCTGGCCGTAAAGAGTATCGCGGAAATAAAAAATGGAAGATATTTAGAGACAGCGGAGGGGGGAGGCAAAAGAGCATGGGAGAAAAATCTCCAATCCTCCAAATCTCCCTTGCTCCTTTGCTTTTTGGCCTTGTTTCTTCTACGCACCGTGCCCACCGCCCGCACTTGTTTACCGGGCCAGTTCTTCCGGCTCAATGGCAATTTCAACCCGGCCGGTCATGCCGGGCCGCACGTCGTGATCTGCGCTGTTGAAATCCAGGTAAACGGTGAACAGGGCCGTGTCCCCATCCTTCCGTTCGGATTGCAGTTCAATACGGTAGACCAGGGCCGGAAACGGGGTATTGGGATAGGCTTTCAGGTAAATGTCGGCTTTGTCGCCGGGCCGGATGTCGCCCAGGTTGCGCTCGCTAAAATTGCTGGTGGCAAAACGCAACGGTTCAACCTGGGCCAGGGTGACGGAAGCATTAGCCGTTGACATACCGGGCGAGGCATTGACTGCCGTCACCTCGCCATCCCAGGGGGCCAGGAGTTGGGCTTTGACCAGATTGGCCCGGGCCTCGTTTACCTGGAGTTGAGCCTCGTTGAGCCGAGCCTCGTTGACGGCTAACGCTTCGGGCCGCAAGCCGGCCTGCAATTTATCCAGCCGGTTTTGAGCCTGAACAACTTGCAATCGGGCCGAGGCGACTTGGGCCTCGGTGGCCGGTTTGGTGGCTTCGTTGTAGATGGCCTGGGCGCGTTCGTAGTTGAGGGTGGCCCGCTGCAATTCGGCGGCCTGGGGACTCATGCCTATGCCTTCGGCATAAGCCACCGCGTCGTAAGCTTCTTGAGCTTGGCGCAATTCAACTTCGCGCAGGCGTAAATCGGCGGCGGCCTGGGTGATGGCCTCTTCAGAAGGCAAACTCAACAGGCGAGCCAGTTCTGCCTGGGCGGCGGTCAAACTGGTTTCAGCCTCGGCGATGTCGCCGGGCAGGGCGGGAGCGGCTTCGTTGGTTATTTGCGCTTGCAGCGAGGCCAGGCCGGCTTCGGCCTTCACCAGGGCATTGCGCAGGTCGGTGGCGTCAATCCGGGCCAGCAGTTCACCTTTTTTAACCCGTTGGCCGGGTACCACGTAAACTTCCTCAATGGTCGCGCTGACGCCGGGCACCTGAAAGCTGAACGTTTGGGGTGGCAGCGGCAGCACCACCTGCCCATCGGCGGCGATAGTGGTTTGGTAGGCGGTAATGGGGGTGGGTAAAGGCGTTGGCGTTCCTGCCGGGGTAGGGCTTGGTTGACCAAAGCTAAGGCCTTCGCCGGAAGCGTCGCAGGCAGAGAGAGCCAGCAAACTCAGAATGGTTAAGATTATGATCAGGATATTTTTCATTAATGTTCCTCTGTCAGGGGAGCAAGGTTGCAGGTGTAGCAGAATTTATCTTTCCTACTTCTACCCTGCTACCCTGTTACTATACCGGAAATGATAACAAACATGGCTGGGTCTAATCATAGCCCAAGCAGGCACATTTTGGCAAGAATGGTGGGCGAGGCCATTGTTTGTCTTTAATAAATAAAGAAAGGACGTTTTTATATTTCGTAAAATTCACTTACAAAAGATATTGACAAAAATAAGGTATCGTGATATAATAATACATACTTACACGTAATTAGAAAATATCATTTATAGTTTAGGAGATTTCGAAAATGGCAAAGGAAACAAAAAACAACGGCGCAGACGAACCTGTGGTTGAAGAAGCAAAGGCCCAGGGCGATAAAGTAGCCAAGGGTATGGACGAAGCGGGCAAAAAGGTTTCTGAAGGGATGAGTAAAGCGGGTGAAAAAATGTCCGAAGGGATGAGTTCAGCCAGCAAAACCCTTAACGAGGCGTTTAAGCAGGTAGAGGGTTTGGGCAAGGCCTTGGGCAGCGCGCTTCAGGATCGGGCCAACGTGGTGATGGTGCGGGTCAATAACGACAGCCTCACTTACCTGGACATGCTGGTTGAAGCCGACATCACCAGGAGTCGTTCCGAGAGCGCAGCCTTCCTCATCAACGAAGGCATCAAGGCTAACGATACGCTCTTTAAAAAAATTCGCGATATCACCGACCAGATTGCGGCTCTCAAAGCCCAACTCCGCGACGCCGTGGACGTTGAATAATCACCGCCATCAGTTAAAGTTTGCCGCCGGCAAGGGGAGGCGTTAAGCCTCCCCTTGTTCTTTTTGCGTTAAGGGACATGATTAGAGGCTTCGCATCCTTATAAATGAAGTTTTTGCCCCCTTCCCCGCCATTAAGATTGAGTATTGAAAAGACTTTCAACATTTCGGATTCGATGATATAATTGTTGTAGTTATAGATGTCCAGGAAAATTTCTTCCAAAAAACAGGGCAGCAAGGTAGCAGATATAAAATTTGTTACTCTGCTACCTTGCTACCGATTTTAGCGGCAAAAACTTTTCTGGAGCACTATATAGAAATTGATTTGTTATTTCTCCCTATTTTTGCCCACGTTCAAACTGATCGGCCTTTGCTTCATTAATGGTTTATTGTTTTGTAGCCATAACCCATACACACCAAAATCTTCAAAAAGAGACGAGGCCTGGCTCTCATCCATCAAATACATAGAGGTATAACTGATGAAACTCCCCGGTCTGCTTTCGAAACCCCATCGCCGTCAAAACGAAGCCGGTTCAACCCGGCCAACGGCACCCCTCTCTAACAATGCCCTCATTAATTTACGCCAGGTTGTCAAAACTTATGAAACGCCTGCCGGTTCATTCACTGCCCTCAAGGGCATTGATTTGCAGGTTAATGCCGGCGAATTTGTGGCCGTGATCGGCAAATCAGGCAGCGGCAAATCTACCTTGATCAATATGATCACCGGCATTGACCGGCCCACCTTGGGCGAGGTGTTTGTCGGCGGCACCCCCATCCACAAACTCAATGAAGACCAAATAGCTCTCTGGCGGGGCCGTAATTTGGGCGTGATCTTTCAATTCTTTCAACTGCTGCCAACCCTGACCTTGCTGGAAAACGTGATGCTGCCCATGGAGTTGAGCCATTTATATTCCCGGCCAGAGCGGGAAGAGTGGGCCATGCATCTGCTAGAGCAGGTTGACCTGGTTGATCAGGCCCATAAATTCCCCACCACCTTGTCGGGGGGGCAGCAACAGCGCGGGGCCATTGCCCGCGCGCTGGCTAATTCACCGGCCGTGCTGATAGCCGATGAGCCGACCGGCAGCCTCGATTCAAAAACATCCGATACCATTTTTGAGCTTTTTGAAAACTTTGCCGGGCAGGGCAAAACGGTTTTGATGGTCACCCATGATCGAGACCTGGCCGGTCGGGTTTCGCGGGTGGTGTTTATTGCCGATGGCGAGATCACCGATCAACAAATTGCCGCTGCCTTGCCCTCGTTGAGTAAAAAAGATCTGGCCGAGGTTTCCGCAAAACTTGAACCGGTCAAATATAACCCCGGCGCTACAATTGTTCAACAAGGTGACCCGGCTGAACATGTTTACATTATCATCAAGGGTAATGTTGACGTTATTTTTCAGCACGCCAGCGGGCAGGAAGTTACCATTGGCCACCTGAGCAGCGGCCAGTACTTTGGTGAAATGGGCTTGTTGGAAGGCGGAAAACGCACGGCCTCGGTGCGAGCTGCCGCCGATACGGAAGTTGTAGCTATGCAGTTAGACCGCGATACATTAACCGACTTGATGGCCCGGTCGCAAATGACCAAAGAACAAATCATTCATCTAATGCGGGAGCGGGCGACGGGACAACGTTTAGCCGAAGCTTTGCCGGTTCTGAGTCAGGCAGAACTGGACGAGATAATGGCCAAGGCTAAACCCACAACCTTTGCCCCGGGAGACACTATTGTACACCAGGGCGATACGGCCACCGAGTTTTATATTATTACCGCCGGCCGGGTTGAAGTTATTGAGCATCGCCCGGACGAGCAGGCAGTTGTGATAACACGCTTAGAGGCGGGTCAACATTTTGGTGAATTGGGTTTGTTGCGAGGCGGCAAACGGATGAACACCGTTCGGGCGGCAGCCGATACCGAGGTTGAAGTGGTGGCCCTGGATCAGGCCACGTTTCGATACCTGGTTCAGGAAAACAAAATGGTAAAAGCAGAAATTGCGCACGTCATTACCCGCCGGCAAGTGCAAGCAAAATTAAAAGACTTTATGCCCGATCTAAAACGCCGCAAACGCCAGATCCCGTTTGGGAATGAAGAGGAAACGGCCAATGATTAACCTGCGGACGCGCAAAATCCTGCGTGATTTGTGGGGCAATAAAATCCGCACCGCCCTGGTGGTATTAACCATTGCCATTGGCGTGTTTGCCGTAGGCAGCATTGCTCGTTCCTGGGTGATACTCTCGCGTGATCTATCCAATAGTTACCTGGCGGCAAATCCGGCCAGCGCCACTATCAGCACCTACGCCGCTCGCAATTTCAATAACAACGTGGTTGAACTGGTAGAGGGGATGCCCGAAGTCAAACAGGCCGAAGGTCAAAATGGACTCAGAGCGCGGGTTAAAGTGGGGCCGGACAACTGGCGCGCCTTGAGATTGGTGGTGCGGGATGATTACGATGACCTGCGGATTGCCAAATTTAGCTTGGAAGCAGGCCAATGGCCCCCGCCCAACCAAACCATGCTTCTTGAACGTTCGTCCATCAACCTGACCCAGCTTGATATTGGCGAAACCACCCTCGTTGAACTCCCCAACGGCAAACAACGAGAAATCATGGTAGCAGGCTACGTTCACGATCTTAACCAAACCCCCACCGTATTTTCTTACATTGCCTACGGTTACATTACCGCCGAAACCCTGGAAAAACTCACCGGCGAACGGGGTTTTAATGAATTGATGATCACCGTGGCCCAAAATCCTTTTGACGAGGATCATATTCGTGATGTGGTAGACAAAGTTACCCAAAAAATGGAGGACAATTACCTGATCATTGCTTCCAAAGAAATCCGGGAGCCGGGCAAACATCCCCTGGATAATATCATCCAGGCGGTGATCCTGATCTTATCTATGCTGGGCATTCTTTCGGTGTTTTTAAGCGCCTCGTTAGTGGTCAATATTATTTCCTCCATCCTGGCCCGGCAAGTGCAACAGATCGGCTCGCTCAAAGCCATTGGCGCTACCAGCCGCACCATTATGTCAATGTATATGCTGGCCATTGTGATTTTTGGTATCCTGGCCCTGATTATCTCCGTGCCGTTAGGGATGGTGGCGGCGCGGCAAAACACGGTATTTATTGCCGGTTTGCTTAATTTTAATATTACCAGCTTTGAAATTCCGCTCTACATTTTTGGCCTAGAATTATTGGCCGGCCTGATTGTGCCCTTTCTGGCGGCGCTGTATCCCATTATCAGCGGCACCCGCATTACCGTGCGCGAAGCCATTGGCGCCGGCGGGGCAAAAACAGCCCAGTTTGGGGCCAGCGCCTTTGACCAACTTTTTGAAAAATTTCGTGGTTTGCCCACATCCATTCTCTACGCCTTTCGCAATATATTCCGGCATAAAGGCCGCCTGGCCTTAACCCTGGTGGCCTTGAGTTTGGCCGGGGCCATTTTTATTGCCGTAATGAGCGTGCGGGATTCGCTTTTTTTAACCACCAATGATATTGCCGCATACTGGCAAGAAGATATTTCGATCAGTTTTGTCGACCCGCAACGCCTGGTTGAAGTGGAACGAGAAGCCCTGAGTGTCCCCGGCGTGGCGCGCGTCGAAGGTCGCTTGGTGAAACTCGGCTTCCGGGTCCGGCCTAATGGCGCCGAATCGAAACAAACCACCACCATTCACGGCGTATCGTTGCCAACCGAATTTATTACCCCCACGGTTATCAAAGGGCGCTGGTTACAGGCGGGAGACACCAACAGCCTGGTGATCAACACCGATTTTCTCGACGAAGAACCCGACCTTGCCATTGGTGATACGGTTGAGCTAAAAATTGAGGGCCGTACAATAAAATGGACAGTAGTGGGCCTGGTCACCAGCCAGATTGTCGGCGGCACCGATTTGATGGCCCCCATCGCTTACACCAATTATGATTACCTGGCCAAAACAATGGGCGAAGTGGGCCTGGTAGACCGGCTGCTCATCAGAACCCAAAAGCAGGATATCGCGTTTCAAACAGATGTGTCCGACGCCCTGGAACAACACTTTCAACGGGTCAACTTACGCATCCGGGGCAAATTACTCAATACCGATGTTCGGACCTCATTGCAAAATGTATTTGCTATTATTTTAAATCTAATGCTAACCATGACCCTGCTGTTTGCCACGGTGGGCGGTTTAGGTTTGACCAGCATGATGAGCCTGAACGTGCTGGAACGCACTCAAGAAATTGGCATTATCCGGGTTTTAGGCGGGCCGGGGCGGGTTGTGTCGCAAATTGTGCTTACCGAAGGCATTTTTATTGGCCTTTTAAGCTGGTTTTTGGGTATGTTGTTGGCTATTCCCTTGAGCATCTATTTTGGCAATTCTATCGGCGTGACGTTTTTAAATATACCGCTTGTTTATACGTTTCCCTTTTGGGGTATCTTTTTGTGGCTGGTACTGGTTATTATTCTTTCCACCATTGCCAGCCTGATTCCGGCCCGCAGCGCCTCCCGGCTGAGCGTACGTGAGACCCTGGCCTATGAATAATTCCCAAATTTATGACTCAAATTCGCTTTGAACCCATCCCCGCCACCACGCTGGTTGACCTGTTGCGCTGGCGAGCCGTACACCAACCTCAACGCCGGGCCTATACTTTTTTAGAGGACGGCGAAACCGAAGCAATCCATTGGAACTATGCCGAATTAGACCACCACGCCCGCGCTATTGGCGCACAATTGCGTAACTTGGGAGCCGCCGGAGAAAGGGTTTTATTGCTTTACCCGCCGGGCCTGAACTACATTGCGGGCTTTTTTGGCTGTTTGTACGCCGGGGCTGTGGCCGTACCCACCTATCCCCCCCGGCGTAACCGGCTCGACTTCCGCCTGGAGATGATTGTTAAAGATTCCCAGGCCGCTTTTTGCCTGGCCGAAGCCGCTGTTTTATCCGGTTTGGAACAGCGGCTGGCCCAATTGCCCGATCTGGCCCAACTACAATGGCTGGCCACGGCACAAATTGATAATACCCTGGCCGGTCAATGGCAAGCCCCTGCCATCACCGCCGATACGTTGGCTTTTCTGCAATATACCTCCGGTTCAACCGGCTCCCCCAAAGGGGTTAAGATCAGCCACGGCAATGTTTTGCACAATGCGGCTATGATTCAGCATGGATTTGGCGACACACCCGCCAGCCGGGGCTTATCCTGGCTGCCACCCTATCACGATATGGGCTTAGTGGCCATCATTCAGCCGTTATATGTTGGGGCACCCACGGTGCTGATGTCGCCGGTGGCCTTTTTGCAAAAACCGGTTCGCTGGCTCCGGGCAATTTCTCATTTTGAAGCCACCACCAGCGGCGGGCCAAATTTTGCCTATGATCTTTGCCTTGAAAAGATTACGCCCGAACAATGCAATGGGCTTGATCTCAGTAGTTGGGACCTTGCCTTTACGGGCGCTGAACCAGTCAGGCCAGAAACCATAGAAAAATTTACCCAAACTTTTGCCCCCTACGGATTCCGGCGGGAGGCATTTTACCCCTGCTACGGATTAGCCGAAGCCACGCTCTTTGTGACCGGCGGGCTAAGAACGGCTCCGCCCGTTGTCCAATACGTTGACCGGACTGCCCTCGGGCAAAACCAAATTATGCCTGTGCCGGCCTGTGCCGAACACGCGCACGCTATTGTCGGCTGCGGGCAAGGTGGGGCCGGTCAAAAAATATTAATTGTTGACCCGGAAACCCTGAAACCGTGCCGGCCGGCTGAAATTGGCGAAATCTGGGTCGCCGGACCCCACGTGAGCCGGGGTTATTGGAACAAGCCGGAGCTATCCGCCCAAACCCTTAACGCTCACCTGGCCGGTACGGGCGACGGCCCTTTTTTGCGAACCGGCGATTTGGGTTTTTTGCAGGATGGAGAACTATTTATTACCGGACGCCGCAAAGACCTGATCATCATTCGCGGCCAAAATCATTACCCGCAAGATATTGAACTGACCGTAGAAAAAAGCCATCCCGCGTTGCAGCCCGGAGCCGGCGCGGCCTTTTCCATTGACGTTCAAGGGGCCGAACGGCTGGTGATTGCCCAAGAAATAACCCGCCACGCCCGGCAAACCCTGAATGTGGCGGAAGTTACCGGCGCTGTACGCCGGGCCGTGTTAGCAGAGCACGGCTTGGACGTTTACGCGGTGTTGTTGCTCAAACCGGTCAGCATCCCCAAAACAACCAGCGGAAAAATCCAACGGCAAGCCTGTAAAACCGGCTTTTTAGATAAAATCCTGGCCGTCCAGGGAGAATGGCAGCAGACCACGCCCCCCGCAAAGGATGTGCCCGGCCCGGAAACATCGGTTAAAGCGACCAGACCGCCCAGCAACGAAACCGATATTCAAACCTGGCTGGTTGAAAAAATTGCCCAACAACGTCAATGCCCGGCGGCAGACATCAATATCAACACTCCGTTTACCCACTACGGGCTAGACTCGCTGGCCGCTATCACGCTATCGGGCGAACTGGCAGATTGGTTGGAACGTCCTGTATCGCCCACTCTGTTATACGATTACCCCACCATTGTCACCCTGGCCCAACACCTGGCCGGAACAACCCCGGCCCACCACAGCAGCCCGGTGCCGGGCACAGACTCCATGTCGGGCACGGACCTCATCGCCATTATTGGCCTTGGCTGCCGTTTTCCCGGCGCTAACGATCCCCCGGCGTTTTGGCAACTCTTGCGAGAGGGCGTTGATGCCATTGGCGAGGTTCCGCCGGGTCGTTGGCAAACGGAGAATTTTGCCAACATGTCGCCGGACACGTTGAGCATCCGGTGGGGCGGGTTTTTGGAACAGGTTGATTTGTTTGACCCGTTCTTTTTTGGCATTTCGCCCCGCGAAGCGGCACAGATGGACCCCCAGCAGCGGCTCCTGCTAGAAGTGAGTTGGGAGGCTTTGGAAAATGCCGGGCTTGCCCCGCCCCAACTGGCGGGCAGCCAAACCGGCGTATTTACGGGCATCAGCAGCAACGATTACGCCCGGCTGCAATTTGGCCCGTTAGCGCAGTTCACCACCTATACCGGCACCGGCAATGCGCTTAGTATTGCCGCCAACCGCCTCTCTTACCTGCTTGATTTACGCGGGCCAAGCCTGATCGTTGATACGGCTTGTTCATCGGCGCTGCTGGCCGTTCACCTGGCCTGCCAGAGTTTGCGCCAGGGCGAAAGCGATCTGGCGTTAGCGGGCGGGGTCAACCTTATTTTATCGCCCGATTTATCCCGCATTTTTGCTCAAGCCGGCATGCTGGCTGCCGATGGCCGCTGCAAGGCGTTTGACGCCGCCGCCGACGGTTACGGGCGCGGCGAGGGCTGCGGCGTGGTTGTGCTCAAACGGTTAGCCGATGCCGTGGCCGATAAAGATAATATTCTGGCCGTCATCAAAGGGTCGGCGGTCAATCAAGACGGCCGCACCAACGGCCTCACCGCCCCCAACGGCCCGTCGCAGCAGCAGGTCATCCGGCAAGCGTTAAAAAATGCGCAGGTATCGCCCCACGAAATTGGTTATATTGAAACCCACGGCACCGGCACCCCGCTGGGCGACCCCATTGAGGTTAATGCTTTGCAGGCCGTATTTGCCACAACGCAACCTGAACCTACTCCCTGCTGGATTGGCTCGGTAAAAACCAATATCGGCCATCTGGAAGCCGCCGCCGGAATCGCCGGATTGTGCAAGGTGGTTCTGGCGTTGCACTACGGCGAGATTCCGCCGCATGTGCATCTCGCCTCGCTCAACCCGCATATTTCGCTGAAAAATTCTCCCCTGGCTATTCCCACCGAACGCCAACCTTGGCCGGCCCATAAACCTCGCCTGGCCGGGATTAGTTCCTTTGGCTTTGGCGGCACCAACGTGCATCTGGTGGTGCAAGAAGCGCCGGCTATAACCAAACCGGACCGTCATACTGTTCAAGACCGACCGTTGCACCTGTTAGCTTTGTCGGCCAAAACAGCCCCTGCGCTTGAGGAATTGATCCGGCGCTATCAGACTATTTTAGCCACCACGCCGGGCCAAAACATAGCAGACGTTTGTTTTAGCGCCAACAAGGGCCGCGTCCATTTTCAGCACCGGCTGGGAGTTGTGGCCGCTTCGTGTGATGAATTGCAGCAAAAGCTGGCCGCGCAAATGCCCGTGTCAACATTGGCTGGCGGCAAAAAATCTCGACCCCGGCAAACCGGCATTGTTTTTCTATTCACGGGACAGGGAGCGCAATATGCGGGTATGGGACATCAACTCTATGCAACTCAGCCAACGTTCCGCAACGTTATGGATCGCTGTAACAAAATTTTACAGCCCTACCTGGACGTGCCTTTACTGGACATTCTTTATTCCGGCCAGGCCAACCTTCAATCTACTTCTCTTGACGACCCGGTCTACGCCCAACCGGCCTTGTTTGCCCTGGAATACGCATTGGCCGAGGTGTGGCGCTCGTGGGGCGTGGCGCCGGCAGTGGTTTTGGGACATAGTGTGGGCGAAATTGTGGCTGCGTGCGTGGCGGGCTGTTTTAGCCTGGAAGATGGCCTAAAACTGGCAACCGAACGGGGCCGCTTGAGGCAAGCTTTACCCCAAAACGGCGAAATGCCGGCCGCGCTTGAAGGGGCGGCCGGCCAAGTGCCGGTGAATGCGTTGCGGATGCCATTGGTGTCCAATCTCACCGGTGAAATCTTCCCTCCCGGCTATATTTTGGATGCGGCTTATTGGCGACGCCAAACCCGCGAAACGGCTCAATTTGCCGCCGGCATCAATACCTTGTTCCGGCAAGGCTACCGGACGTTTTTGGAACTCGGCCCCCGACCTGTTTTGTCAACCCTGGGCCGGCAGGGCCGGGAAGATGAAGTTGCCATCTGGTTGGCGTCGCTCAATCAAGAGGAGGAGAACTGGCGCGTGCTGCTGGAGAGCGCGGCCACCTTATACGGCCAGGGAGTTGATATAGATTGGACCGGGTTTGACCGGGACTATCCGCGCCGCCGGATTTCCTTTCTGCCAACTTATCCCTTTCAACGGAAACGATATTGGTTTAGCAGCCTGCCCAGTAATGACAAGCGCGCTCAGCCGGATATCGGTTCTGCTAAATCTGACCCGCAACCTGATGACCTGGCCGGTATCACCGATGAAATGCTGGAACGGCTTATGCAGCAACAACTGAAAACTATGGCGAACTTGATGGGCCGGCAATTAGCAACGTTGTCCGATAATGACCCAGAGTGAGGTAACTTGATGACCCAGGCAAAAACAGAACCCATCGCCATTATTGGGATGGGATGTCGATTCCCCGGCGGCGTGGAGACGCCCCAGGCTTTTTGGGAGCTACTCCGCCAGGGGCAGAACACCGTAACGGAGATCCCCGCCAGCCGCTGGCCCGTTGACGACTATTACGACCCCGACCCGGACGCTCCCGGCAAAATGCACACCCGGCACGGCAGTTTTTTGGATCAGGTAGATCAGTTCGATCCCCAATTTTTCAACATCTCGCCGCGAGAAGCCGTCAGCCTTGACCCGCAGCAGCGGCTGCTGCTGGAGGTGGCCTGGGAGGCGGTTGAGCACGCCAATATTCCGCCGGAACAGTTGCGCCACAGTTTAACCGGGGTTTTTATCGGCATCGGCGGTTTTGAATATGCGCTCCATTCGGTTAGCGCCAACGGCCTGGAGCAAATTGATGCCTACTACGGCACCGGCAATACCTTGAGCGTGGCCTCCGGTCGAATTTCGTACACGTTGGGATTGACCGGGCCGAGTCTGTCGGTAGATACGGCGTGTTCTTCATCGCTGGTGGCGCTGCACCTGGCCTGCCAAAGTTTGCGGCACCGGGAATGTAATGCGGCCCTGGCCGGCGGCATCAATTTGATGATCGCGCCCACCACCACCATTGGTTTTTCCAAAGCTCGCATGATGTCCCCCACGGGCCGCTGCAAAACCTTTGCCGCCGACGCCGACGGTTACGTGCGGGGCGAAGGCTGCGGCGTGGTTGTGCTAAAACGCCTGTCCGACGCCGTGGCCGACCAAGACCATATTCTGGCCGTGATTCGTGGCTCGGCCATAAATCAAGAAGGCCCCAGCCCCGGCCTGACCGCGCCCAGTATTTTGGCTCAGGCAGCCGTAATCCGGCAGGCGCTGGCGAATGCCGGGGTGGAACCGGCGCAGGTGGGTTATGTGGAAACGCACGGCACGGGCACGCCCGTCGGCGATCCCATTGAGGCCCGCGCATTGGGCGCAGTTTTTGGGCCGGATCGCCCCCCGGAGCAGCCGCTGTACGTGGGTTCGGTGAAGACCAATATTGGGCATTTGGAAACGGCGTCGGGCATGGCCGGTTTAATCAAGTTAATTTTGGCCTTGCAGCATCAGGAAATTCCGGCCAATCTTCACTTTCAACAACCCAGTCCCCACATTCCCTGGGCCGACATTCCTCTGCAAGTGGTCACCCAACATCGCGCCTGGCCGGGCCAGGGGAAAAAATTGGCCGGATTGAGCGGCTTTGGCTTTAGCGGGACCAATGTTCATTTTGTCTTGGAAGAAGCGCCGGCCCCGGCTGAACCCAAGCCGGATTTGGATAACCGGCCGCTTCACTTACTGACATTATCGGCCAAAACAGAAACGGCCCTCATTGAACTGGCAGACCGCTACCGGAATCTACTGGCGGCGCAACCCCATTTGGCTTGGCCGGAGGTTTGTTTTGCCACCCACACCGGGCGGGGCCATTTTCGCCACCGGCTGGGCCTGGCGGCGGCGTCAACCGAACAGGCCGCGGAAAAACTGGGCAACTTTGCTCAAGGACAACACGGCGCCGGGGTGTGGGCGGGATTTGTTGAACGCGAAGAGTCGCCCAAAATCGCGTCCCTGTTCACCGGCCAGGGATCGCAATACGTGGGCATGGGCCGCCACTTGTACGAAACCCAACCGGTGTTCCGGCAGGCGCTGGCTGAATGCGCTAAAATTTTACGGGATCATTTGCCCCAACCGCTACTCTCGGTGCTTTATCCGCCCCCGGAAGAGGCTTCGCCCATTGATGAAACCGCTTACACCCAACCCGCTCTCTTTGCCCTGGAATATGCCCTGGCCCAATTGTGGCAATCGTGGGGAATCACACCTGCTGTTGTGCTGGGGCACAGTATTGGCGAATATGTAGCTGCTTGCGTGGCGGGCCTTTTTTCGCTGGAAGATGGGCTAAAGCTGGTGGCGGCACGCGGCCGTTTGATGCAAAACTTGCCCGCAAACGGGGCGATGGTGGTTGTATTTGCCGGTGAAGCCCAGGTCGGCGCTGCCCTGGCCCCATACCACCGGGTTGTCTCAATTGCCGCCTACAACAGTCCCGGCCAAATTGTCATCTCCGGCGAAAAACAAGCTATTGAAAAAGTGGTTAATGCGCTGGAAAAGGACCATATTAAAACGCAACGTCTGACTGTTTCCCACGCCTTTCATTCGCCGTTGATGGAACCCATGCTGGCCGAATTTGGGCAAATTTTGGCCGGAGTTACATTTTTTGCGCCCCACATTGACATCATATCCAACGTCACCGGCCAACTTGCCGGCGATGAGGCGCAAACGCCCGACTATTGGCTGCGCCACGTGCGCCAACCGGTCAAGTTTCAGCAGGGTCTGCAAACCCTGCAAGCGCAAAACTGCCCTATAGTTATCGAACTTGGCCCCAAGCCGGTTTTGCTGGGTTTGGCGCGCCAAACACTACCCGACAACAACGGGGTCTGGCTGCCCAGTTTGCGCCAGGGGCAAAACGACTGGCAACCGTTGTTGGCCGCTTTGGCCACATTGTATACTCATGGTGCCGCCATGGATTGGGCCGGTTTTGAGCGAGATTATTTTGATCAGCGTCCGTCTGTAACCCTGCCCACCTACCCCTTTCAACGACAACGATTTTGGATTGAGCCAAGCACGGCTACGCCGTCTCCCCGTAACTATGCGCCCGATGATAAAAATTTGCATCCCTTGTTGGGCCGGCCGGTTCACTCGGCGGCCTTACAACCTCATCAGTTTCAATTTGAGGCCCGCATCGGCCAGCACGCCCCCGCTTTTTTAACCGACCATCGCATTTTTCAAACCGCGCTTCTCCCGGCCACCGCTTATCTGGAAATGGCGTTGGCGGCAGGACGTATTGCCCTTAAAACCGAGACCCTGACCCTTGAAAACGTTATGCTTGAGCAGGTCTTGATTCTGCCGGAAGACGGTTTAAAAACGATACAGGTTCTGTTGACGCCGGAAAACGCCAAAACTTATATCTTTCAAATTTATAGCCTGTCCGGCAACAGCGATAACCCAACCTGGACCCGGCATGCCGTCGGCAAAATTGCGCAAGAAAAGGCTCCTGCCGATGAAATTTTGGTCGATTTGGAAAGCCGGCCGCAAACCCACCACCTTACCGAAATTCCCGCCGCAACCTGCTTTCAACAATCTCTGGCGCGGGGGTTCAATTTTGGGCCGGGGTTTCAATTAATCCGGCGGGTATGGCAGGGCGATAACCAAGCCCTGGGGCAAACTCAATTGCCCGACAAGCTGGCGCCGGAGGCCAACCGTTACCTGCTCCATCCGGCTTTGGGTGACGCCTGTTTCCAGGTATTGGAGGCCACCTTCACCGGTGAAGATACCTCGGACATCTATTTGCCCACCGGCCTGGAAACGCTGGCCGTGCGGGGCCGTCCGGGCGCCCAGTTGTGGAGTTGGGGGCAAGTGCGCCCCAGTCCACCTGAAACAAAAGAGCACGAGCTGAAGCTGGCCGACCTGCAATTATGCAACGAGCACGGTTTGGTGGTGGTCGAAATAAAAGGATTACAACTGAGAAAGGTCAGCCGGGATGTTTTACGCCAGTTGCTGCAACAAGAGATAACTAACTGGCTATACAAGGTAATTTGGCTCAAAAAAGAGATTGAGACACAGCCTGGCCCGCCCCTACCGCAACAGGCAAGCTGGCTCATTTTTGCCCATGAAACAGGGCTGGGGCGGCAACTGGCCGCGCTGTTGGCCCAACATCATCACCGCCCTGTTCTGGTTTGGCCCGGCGAAACGTATGGCCCGGCTGAAGAACCCGATCATTACTATCTCAACCCGGCCCAACCGGAACAGTTTCAACAATTACTGGCCGACTCGTTGGCCGGCGGGCAGCCCGCTTACCACGGGGTTGTGCATCTGTGGGGGCTTACGGCCTCCCTTAACAAAATTAACGTTGAGGCGCTGCCGGCGGCCCAAGAAATGGGAACTCGCTCTGTGCTGCATCTATTGCAAGCTATAGTTCGGGCCAGATGGCCCCAGCCGCCGCGTCTCTGGCTGGTAACGCGCGGCGCGCAGCCTGCCGGCCCGGAAGCCCTGCCGCTGAATATGGCTCACGCACCGCTGTGGGGCCTGGGGCGCGTGATTGCCTTTGAGCATCCCGAACTTCACTGCACGCGGCTCGACCTGGACCCGCGCCCGGACCCGGCAGAAGCGGAACGGCTGTGGGCGATGTTGGCGCAGCCTGATATTGAAGACCAAGAAGACCAGATCGCCTTTCGCCGGGGCATACGTTACGTGGCCCGGCTGATACCATACGGCAGCCGAGTAGAGGCCGGCGAGTTGACGATTCCGGTTGAGCCTTTCCGACTGACCATGTCTGACTATGGATTACTGGAAAATTTGACGTTGGCGCCGACCAAACGCAGGCCGCCCGCCGCCGATGAGGTGGAAATTCGGGTACGGGCCACGGGGCTTAATTTCAGGGATGTGCTCAACGCCCTGGGCTTGCTGCAACAATTTGCCGCCGAGTTGGGCTTCAACTCGCCTGAAGACGTGCCGTTTGGCGGCGAGTGCGCCGGGGAGATTGTGGCCCTGGGGGAAAATGTTACAGATTTTAACATTGGCGACGAGGTGATAGCGGCGCTGGCGATCGGCAGTTTGAGCAGTCACGTAACGACCAACGCCGCCTTTGTAATACCCAAACCCCAATCGCTGAGTTTTGCCGAAGCCGCCACGCTCACCACCACGTTTCTGACCGCCGCGTATGGGTTGACCCACCTGGCCAAGATTAAACCCGGCGACCGGGTATTGATTCACGCGGCAGCCGGGGGGGTGGGACAGGCAGCGGTGCAAATTGCCCAACAAGTCGGCGCCGAAATATTTACCACGGCCAGTCCGGGGAAATGGGAATTCCTCCGGGCGATGGGCATCTCCCACGTGCTGAATTCCCGCGCCTTAGATTTTGCCGATGACGTGCTGCGGCTCACCCAGGGCCAGGGCGTTGACATTGTTCTCAACAGCCTCAACGGCGAATTTATCCCCAAGAGTCTGGCCACCCTGGCCCCGCAGGGCCGATTTATTGAGATTGGCAAAATTGACATTTGGACAACGGCTCAAATGAAAGAAGCCCGGCCGGATGTGGCCTATCACGCCTTTGATCTGCTGGAGGTGGCCCAACAGAACCCCGGCCTTATCCAAAAACTCCTGGCCGAAATGAGCCGGCTGTTGCAGGCCGGGCAGCTCAAACCACTGCCGCATCAGGTGTTTTTTATAGAAAATGCCGTTGATGCGTTTCGATATATGGCCCAGGCCAACCATATTGGCAAAGTGGTGATTACCCAGAGCAAATGCATTGCTGAAAACGAAACGCCGGTTCGGCCCGACGCCAGTTACCTGATCACCGGCGGTCTGGGCGAATTGGGGCTGCTGGTGGCCGGCTGGCTGGCCGAACAGGGCGCGCAGCACTTGATTTTGACCGGCCGCCGCGGCCTTACGTCGGCGGCGGCGCAGAAGGCAGTGGATCAATTGGCGGCGGCGGGGGTGGATGTCCGGGTTATGCCGGCGGATGTGTCGGACCCGGCAGCGATAACCCACCTGTTAGAAGAGGCGGCCACAACAATGCCCCCCTTACGAGGCATTGTGCATGCCGCCGGGATTTTAGACGACGGTGTGCTCCTGCAACAAACCTGGCCGCGTTTTGAGGCAGTCATGGCCCCCAAGGTGGCCGGCGCCTGGAACCTGCACACGCTGACCCAACACCTGCCGCTTGACTTTTTTGTTTGTTTTTCTTCAATGGCCGGATTGCTCGGTTCGCCCGGCCAGGGGAACTACGCGGCGGCCAATACGTTTATGGACGCGCTGATGCACCATCGCCGGCGGTTAGGTTTGCCGGGCTTGAGTATCAACTGGGGGCCGTGGGCTAACGTGGGTATGCTGGCCGATCTAAGCGCCCATAATCAAGCCCGCCTGACCGCGCAGGGCATCACGGCATTTGCCCCCGCTCAGGGCAAACAAGCGATGGACACGCTGCTGCGGCAAAATACGCCTCAAATTGGGATATTGAACATCAACTGGTCAAAATTCCTGGCCCAGTTTTCAGCAATGCCGGCGATTCCCTTTATTGAAACCCTGGCCCGCAATGTGGCCATAACCCCCTCACCAAAATCATTGGATTTACGGCAAACGCTTCAGGCAACCCCTGCCGCAGAACGTCCAGCCGTGCTAATTGACTATTTGTGCGCGCAACTGGCCCGGGTGTTGGGCTTGAGTTCAGCCGAACAAATTGAGCCTCGACAACGCTTTTTTGAACTGGGGCTGGATTCGTTGATGGCCATTGAACTAAGAAATCAGTTTGAAAATAGTTTAGGACAAACATTACCGGCCACGGTATTGTTTGACCAGCCCACGGTTGAAGCCCTGGCTCATTATCTGGCTCAAAATCTAGAACTGCCGGAAGACAGCCCGCCAGCCAATACAAAAGCAACCACCGTTGAGACGGTATTTCCTGCCGATCCACCGGAAAGTGATGAGTTTGGCGCTACAACCGCCGGCCAAATAGAGCGGCTTTCAGAAGCCGAGGCAGAAGCATTATTGTTGAAAGAATTGGAAAAACTCAGTTTCTAAAGAGGCAAATGGTAATGAAGCCTGACTCAAACGCAAAAACAGACCTCTCTTCCACCAAACGCGCCCTGCTGGCGCTCAAAGAAATGCAGGCCAAACTCGAGGCCGCGAAACGGACCAACAACGAACCCATCGCCATTATCGGGCTGGGGTGCCGTTTTCCCGGCGGGGCCAATACGCCGGCTGCATTTTGGCAATTACTGCGCAATGGGGTTGACGCCATTACCGAGGTGCCGCCGGATCGCTGGGATATGGCGGCTTATTACGATCCGGACCCGACCGCGCCGGGCAAAATGTACACCCGCCACGGCGGTTTTATAGACCAAGTTGATCAGTTTGATCGAGAGTTCTTTAACCTGTCACCTAAAGAAACCATAAGCCTCGACCCGCAGCACCGTTTGATCTTGGAAGTGAGTTGGGAAGCGCTGGAACACGCCAATCAAGCGCCGGGCCGGTTATCCGGCACTTCAACCGGCGTATTTATTGGCATCGGCAGCTTTGACTACGGCATGCGTATTTTGGGCGGGGGAAACATTGACCATATCTACGGCTATCACGGCTTGCTGGGCAATATCTTTAGTTCGGCGGCGGGACGCCTCTCTTATCTGTTGGGCCTGACCGGCCCGGCCATCGCCCTTGATACAGCCTGTTCCTCATCGTTGGTGGCGCTGCACCTGGCCTGCCAGAGCCTGCGCCTGGGTGAGTGCAATTTGGCCCTGGCCGGAGGCGTAAGTTTGCTGTTAGCGCCCGAAGGGAACATTAATTTTTGCAAAGCCGGGGTGATGTCGCTGGCGGGCCGTTGCAAAACATTTGATGCCGCCGCCGACGGATTTGTGCGAGGCGAAGGCGGCGGGGTAGTTGTGCTCAAAAAATTATCCGACGCGCTGGCGGACGGCGACAACGTTTTGGCCATTGTGCGCGGGTCCGCCGTGAATCAAAATGGCCCCAGTGGGGGCCTGACCGTACCCAACGGCAAAGCGCAGGAAGCGGTGATGGCGCAAGCGTTAAAAAACGCCGGGGTTGAACCCGCTCAGGTGGCTTATGTGGAAACGCATGGCGCCGGCACATTTTTGGGCGACGTGATAGAGTTAAGCGCGTTGGGCCATGTTTTTGGACAAAACCGTAACCACGACCGGCCCTTGTACATTGGCTCGGTTAAAACCAATGTGGGGCACCTGGATGCGGCGGCGGGCATGGCCGGTTTGATCAAAACAATTTTGGCCATACGCCAACAAGAGATCCCGCCGCACCTGCATTTTAACCAACCTAATCCGCAGATTCCCTGGTCTAAATTGCCCCTTTTGGTGGCTACGGAACGCACGCCCTGGCCGGTGGAAACCCACCGTTTTGGCGGGGTGAACGCGTTTGGCTTGAACGGCGTCAACGCGCACGTGGTGTTGGAAATGCCTCTACCTCAAAATGAATCCCCAAAAACGTTGGCCCCTGTTTCTCCACCCCGCCAGGAACGCCCCCTGCATATCTTGACCCTGTCGGCCAAAACAGCGCCGGCGTTAAAGGTGTTGGCGGGCCATTATGTACAATGGCTGGCCGACCATCCCCAGGCGAGCTGGCCGGATGTTTGTTTTTCGGCCAACACCGGGCGGTCCCATTTGCGGCACCGATTGGGTCTCGTAGCCGAGTCGGTGGCGCAGGCCCGGGAACGATTGGCGACTTTTGGTCAGGAGCATGATGGCCGGATTGGCATATCGCAGGGACAAACCCCGGCCCCCCCACCAAAGGTTGTTTTTCTTTTCACCGGGTACGGGTCGCAATACGTGAATATGGGTCGCCAACTTTACCAAACCCAACCTTTGTTCCGGCAAACGTTGCAAACGTGCGACGAAATTTTGCGCCCCCACCTCAAAGAATCATTATTAAGCGTTCTCTACCAACAACCCCGCTCAAGCACCGTTCTTACCGAACCAAGCTACGGATTACCGGCCCTGTTTGCCCTGGAGTACGCCCTGGCCGAGTTGTGGCAGGCGTGGGGGGTCAAACCGGCAGCCGTGATGGGCCACAGTGTGGGTGAATATGTGGCCGCTTGCGTGGCCGGATGCGTCAGCCTGGCCGATGCCTTAACCCTGGTAGCCAAATGGGGCCACCTGATGCAAAATTTGCCTGAACAAGGGACAATGGCCCTGATCCGCGCCGCCAAAACCCAGGTGATAACCGCCATTGCGCCCCACGCCAACGAGGTAGCTATTGCGGCCCTCAACGGCCCGGACTTAACGGTCATATCCGGGCGGCAACAAGCCGTAGCCGCCGTGACCGCCCGGCTAACGGCTGAGGGAGTGGAGACGTATAAGCTGGACGGCTCGCCGGCTTTCCATTCGCCGCTCACAGACCCCATGCAGGATGAATTTGAAGCAGACGCGGCCAAAATCACATGGCAAGCGCCTCGCCTGCCGCTCATCTCCACGGTAACGGGCCAACCACTGAATTCTCAACGCCCGCTCGCCGCCGGCCACTGGCGGCAGCACAACCGGGGCGCGGTAAATTTTATGGCCGGGATGGCCGCCCTGTTTGAGCAAGATTATGATCTATTTCTGGAAATTGGCCCGCAACCAACGTTAGCCACCTTGGGCAAACGTTACCCCCAGGGCCAAAAAGTTACCTGGCTGCCCTCCCTAAGCCAGGGTGAAGATGACTGGCCGGTGCTGCTCAACAGCCTGTCCGCCCTATACGTGCGGGGTGTGGAGATTGACTGGGAACGCTTTGATCAGGATTATGCCCGCCAACAAAAATACCACCTGCCCACCTATCCGTTCCAGCGCCAACGCTACTGGTTTGCGGATCAACCTCCGGCTGAACCCGGCCCCATTATACCGGAAAACCTGCCGCCAACGCCAAACCTTTCTGCTAAAAAACGCCAAAGGCTGATTTTGGACGACCTGCGCTTGTTGACCGCCACGCTGCTGCGCGTCAGCCCTAACCAGATAGATACTGAAACTTCCCTCCTGCATCTGGCGGTCGACTCCATTGTTTTGCTTGACACGGCCAACAAAGTTGAAAAAAGGTACGGCGTGCCCATAACCATTCGCCAGTTCTTTGAAAACCTGAATACGCTGGCCGCCATCGCCGCCTACCTTGACCAAAACTTGCCGCCGGACTGGACCCTGCCGGAGACTGATTCCTCAACCGTCACGGAAAAAACGACTGTTTCCGCGCCACTTCCTCCCGTTTTAACAGAGATTGAGGATATTGAAATCGCCGCCACTCCGGCAGAAGATCGGCGCGAGACCATCTTGTCAACCCTGCGCGCGGTGGCCGCCGAACTGCTTAAAACTTCACCGGATAATGTTGATGAGCATGCCTCTTTTTTGGAACTGGGGGCCGACTCGTTGATTGTGGTTGAGGCCAACCGCAGGATTGAGAATACCTATGGCTTGCAGCTCAAAAATCGCCAGTTCTTTGAAGAACTATCAACCCTGGCGGCGCTGGCCGCCTACATTGACCAGAATCTACCGCCGGATTGGGGCGCGCCGGAATCCCCCCCACCGGACCTTACTGTTGACACGTCCCCGCCGCCGGAAACACCGAACATCACAACCGCGCCGGTTGAACCGCCAAAAAGTGCCGCCAAACAAAAATCCGCCGCGCCCGCGACTGCCGTAGAGCGTATTATGGCGCAGCAGCTTGAAACCATGTCGCAACTGATGGCACAACAGTTAGAGGTACTGCGGGGTCGTCGTTCCGCGCCGGAGCTGCCCCAAACGCCCGCCGTTAATGAAGTTCGCCCAGCCCTGGCGCAAATGCCAATGCTGCCTGCGGCCTCAAGCGCGCTGCCTTTTCCTATTCCACAGGTGGCGAAAACGCCGTCCCCTCACCTGACCCCACAGCAAGCGGATCATCTGGCCGCGCTGGTTGAGCGTTATACCCAACGCACGCCCCAATCAAAACAACTTACCCAGCGTTATCGCCCGGTGCTGGCCGATAATCGAGCCTCCGCCGGTTTTCGTTTTTCCATCAAAGAAATGTTGTACCCCATTGTCGGCCAACGGGCGGAAGGCGCCCGGATGTGGGACGTTGACGGCAACGAGTACATTGACCTGACGATGGGTTTTGGCGTTAACCTATTTGGCCACCGGCCTAATTTTATCACCGCCGCCCTGCAAGCCCAACTGCAACAAGGCATGCAACTTGGCCCGCAAACAAAACTGGCCGGGGAGGTCGCGGAACTCATCAGCGAGCTGACCGGCATGGCGCGGGTCATCTTTTGTAATTCCGGCACCGAAGCGGTGATGACGGCGCTGCGCCTGGCCCGCGCGGCCACAGGCCGGCCCAAAGTGGCGATGTTTGCCGGCGCTTATCACGGTCATTTTGACGGCACCCTGGCCATGGCCCGGAACGGAACCGAGGACCCGGCCGGAATACCGGTGTTGCCCGGCATATCGCCCAACATGGTGGCCGATGTGTTGGTGCTGGATTACGGCAGCCCCCAATCATTAGACGTGCTGCAAAGGCACGCCGACCAACTGGCCGCGGTGTTGGTTTCGCCCGTGCAGAGCCGGCAGCCGGATTTGCAGCCGCGGGAGTTTCTGCACCAACTGCGCCAATTTACCACCAACAACAATATCGCCCTGATCTTTGACGAGATCATCACCGGGTTTCGCATTCATCCCGGTGGGGCGCAGGCCTGGTTTGGCGTTACGGCGGATATGGCTACCTACGGTAAAATTATCGGCGGCGGCATGCCCATTGGCGTGGTGGCGGGCCGGGCCGAATATTTGGACGGCGTTGACGGCGGCATGTGGCAATATGGCGATAATTCCTATCCTGGAGCCGAAACTACGTTTTTTGCCGGCACGTTTTGCAAGCATCCGCTGGCCATGGCTGCCGCGCGAGCCACGTTGCAGCATATAAAAACGCAAGGCCCCCAATTGCAGGCGCGGTTGAACCGGCAGACAGACCAACTGGTTGCCACCCTCAATAACTATTTTAGTCAAAATCATGTTCCAATCCGGGTGGCTCATTTTGGCTCACTGTTTCGGTTTGAATTTAGCGGCAATATGGATTTGCTGTTTTATCATTTGCTGGAAAAAGGCATCTACGTGTGGGAAGGAAGAGCCTGTTTCCTCTCTACGGCTCACACCGATGACGACCTGGCTGCCATCATTCAGGCGGTCACAGCCAGTATTGACGAGTTGCGCGCGGGCGGATTTTTGCCACAACCGGCCGGCCAGGCCATCGAATCTTCGCCGCCATCGCCCGCCGGCCCAACCACCCCCCCACCACCGGCCCGCGTCACACCTCAAAACGAGCCGGACCCGCAGGTCATCCGGCGAGTACCGCTGACCGAAGCGCAAAAGCAGTTGTGGGCGTTGGCCCAACTCTGGGAGGGCGGCTCGTTGGCCTACAATATGTGCGTGGGGCTTCAATTGCGCGGGCCGCTCCGGCTAGAGGCGATGCAGCAGGCCGTTCAGCAAGTGGTCGCCCGGCACGAAGCGTTGCGCACCACCATCAGCAGCGACGGTCAATTTCAAGAAATTTGGTCAACCTGGCCGGTTGAACTCTCCCTGACCGATTATTCAAATGTACCGGAGCCGGAACACGAGGCCAAAGCCACCGCATGGCTCAACGCCGAGAGCCGGCACCTATTCGACCTGACCCGCGGCCCGCTTTTCCGGGCCGGCCTGCTCAAACTGGCGGCAAACCGGCATGTGGCCGCGCTCACGGCCCACCACATTGTGGCCGACGGCTGGTCGGCGGGGGTGTTAATGCAAGAACTGGGCGCGCGTTATTCGGCCATTTGCCAGGGGCGCCAAATTCAATGGGACCCGCCCATGCAATTTAGAACCTACGCCGAGTGGCTGGCCCAACAAAACCAAACCAAAGCAATGGCCGCCCACGAAGCTTACTGGCTGGCCCAATTTGCCAACTCGATCCCGGTGTTGAACCTGCCCACCGACCACCCGCGCCCGGCGATTAGAACATACCGCGGGCGTAGAAAATCGGTGCGCTTGCCGGCTCATCTTGGCCGTAAACTCAGGCAGGTGGGACTGGAACATAACTGCACCCTATTTATGACCCTGCTCGCGGCCTACATTGTGTTGCTGCACCGGCTGACGGGTCAAGATGATGTCCGCGTTGATATTCCCACCTCGGGACGAACGCTGGAGGGCAGCGAAACGATGGTGGGTTTTTGCGCCAACCAACTGCCCATCCGCAGTTATTTGACCGGCCCAACCACCTTTGCCGCGCATCTGGCTAAAACCCGAGAGCTTCTGCTCGACGCCTACGAACACCATGACTACCCCTATGCCCGGTTGTTGGATCATCTCTTTAAGCGTAAAAATAGCCCCTCTCCCCTGGCAACCACCATTTTTAATATGAACCCGCCGATCCCCATGCCGGAGGTATTTGAATTGGAAGCCGAATGGTTTTCGGAGCCAATCAATTTTGTGGCGCACGAAATCAGCCTGCATGCCACCGAACTGGACGACGGGCAACTGGCCCTGGATTGCGATTACGATTGCACGTTATTTGAAGACGCCACCATTGCCCGCATCTTGGGCCATTTTGAAACGTTGTTGCAGGCTATTGTTGTTGACCCCCACCAACCCATTGCCCAACTTCCATTGCTAACCCCGGCAGAGCGTCACCAATTACTGGTAGACTTCAACAATCCGCCGGTCGCCTATCCGCAATCAAACCTGCCTGAACTATTTGCAGCGCAGGTAGAAAGAACACCGGAGGCGGTAGCCCTTGTGTTTGAAGATCAACAGTTGACGTATCACGAGTTGAATGCCAGAGCCAACCAGGTGGCCCATCACTTGCAAACCCTGGGCGTTGGCCCCGAAGTTTTGGTGGCGCTGTACGTTGAGCGATCTCTGGACCTGGTTGTTGGCTTGTTGGGCATTCTCAAAGCCGGCGGTGCCTATGTGCCGTTAGACCCGGCTCTCCCGCCGGAACGGCTGGCCTTTATCCTGGCCGATACCCAGGCCCCGCTTGTATTAACCCAACAAGCACTGGCCGAGAAGTTGCCCCCCCGTGAAACCGGTTTTGTTTATCTTGATACCGATTGGCCCCTCATCGCCCGGCACAGCAAGCAAAACCCCACCACTATTATCTCGCCGGAAAATGCGGCTTATGTTATCTACACTTCCGGCTCAACCGGCGAACCCAAAGGCGTTGTGGTCACCCACGGCAATATCTCCCGTCTATTTGAGGCAACCCAGGGCTGGTTCAACTTTGACCACCGGGATGTGTGGACGTTATTCCACAGTTACGCCTTTGACTTTTCGGTTTGGGAACTGTGGGGCGCGCTTTTGTACGGCGGCCGGTTGGTGGTGGTCCCCTATTGGATAAGCCGGTCGCCTGCGGCGTTTTACAAATTACTGGCCAAGGAACAGGTGACGGTTCTCAACCAGACCCCCTCCGCTTTCCGGCAACTGATCCAAACAGAGGAAACACTGGGAGCCAATCCCAATTTGGCCCTGCGCCGGGTTATTTTTGGCGGCGAGGCGCTTGAACCACAAAGCTTGACCCCCTGGTTTGAACGGCACGGCGACCAAGCGCCCCAATTGGTCAATATGTACGGCATCACCGAAACAACCGTTCATGTCACCTATCAGCCCCTAACCACCAAAGATTTAAAAACCACCTCAGGCAGTCCTATCGGCACGCCAATCCCGGACTTGCAGGTCTACATTTTAGATCAAACCCGGCAACCTGTACCCATAGGCGTGGTCGGAGAGCTTTACGTGGGCGGGGCCGGGGTTGCCCGAGGCTATCTCAACCGGCCCGCGCTGACGGCTGAAAAATTTATCCCCAACCCCTTCCTGGACGACGAAAACAAAACATCCATCCTTTACCAAACCGGTGATCTGGCCCGCTACCGGGCCGACGGCTCCCTTGAATACCTGGGACGCATTGACCGGCAGGTCAAAATCCGGGGATTCCGCATTGAATTGGGCGACGTGGAAGCGGCGATCAACCAACACCCGCAAGTGAGGCAGAGCGTGGTGGTAGATCAGGATACGCCCACCGGCCCGCAATTGGTCGCCTACATTGTTTCCACTCAATCGGAACCTCCGGCCACGGGCGAACTCCACCGCTTTCTGCGCGATAAATTGCCCGATTATATGCTCCCGGCCATTTTCGTGAACCTGGATGACATTCCCCTGACCCCCAACGGCAAAACCGATTATCGGGCGCTGCCCATGCCCGGCCCGGCGAATCTCAAATCTACGGCTGATTTTGTCCCCCCCCAAACTCCCACCGAAAAACTGCTGGCCCAACTTTGGGCCGACGTGTTAGGGCTGGAAAAAGTGGGCATCCACGATGATTTTTTTGAACTGGGCGGGCACTCGATTGTGGCCATTCAAATCATCACCCGCGCTTATCAGGCCGGGCTGCGGGTAACGCCGCAACAACTATTTCAATATCACACCATCGCCGAGTTGGCTGCGGTTGCGGAAATGGCCCCGGTGCTACCCGCTGAAGAAGACTCGCCGAAAACACATCAATTCAGCCAACCTGTTATGCCGGAAATACCAACAGATTTGGAACCAGAACTGCCGGCCCATGCTGAAGCCGTTTATTCGCTGGCTCCCACGCAGCAAGGGATGCTTTTCCACACGTTGTTTGATCCGGACTCGGCGGTTTATTTTGAGCAATTTAGCTGTACGTTTGATACTTCACTGAACACAGTCGCTTTTCGGCAAGCCTGGCAGCAGGTGATTAACCGCCATCCGGTTTTGCGCACGTTTTTTGTGTGGGAAAATCAAAAAGAACCCCTGCAAATCGTGCGGCAAAATGTTAAGCTGCCCTGGATTGAGCTTGATTGGCGGGAGATGCCGGCCCCGCAACAACAAGCCGAGTTACAAACGTTGCTCGACGCCGACCGCCGCCGGGGTTTTGCCTTTGACCAAGCCCCATTAACGCGCTGCGCCCTGATCCGGCTGGGCCAGAAGAAGTATCGTTTCATCTGGAGCCACCACCACATTTTGCTGGACGGCTGGTGCATTCCCCTCATTCTCAAAGAAGTCTTTTTCTTTTACCAGGCGTTCAGCCAGGCCCAAACGTTACCACTGCTTGACCCGCCGCGCCCTTATGCGGATTATATTGCCTGGCTTCAACAGCAAGACGCAGCCAAAGCCGAGACATTGTGGCACAAAATGCTGCAAGGATTCAGCGCCCCCACCCGGTTGCCGGGCGATACCGGCCCCAAACGCCGAGGCGATCCGGCCGGGCGTTACGAAAAGCAGCATCTCCGGTTACCGGCCTCAACCACAACGGCGCTCCAGTCTCTGGCGCGACAGCATAAATTGACCCTGAATTCCGTGATTCAGGGCGTATGGGCGCTGCTGCTTGGCGTTTACAGCGGCGAAAAGGATGTGGTTTTTGGCGTGACGGTTTCGGGGCGTCCGCCCGCCCTGACCGGCGTTGAGGCGATGGTGGGTTTATTCATCAATACGCTGCCGGTGCGGGCGCAGATAACGGGCGAAACATCGCTCTTGTTATGGTTGCAAAACCTGCAAACTCAGCTTATGGCAGAGGAACAGTACGCCTACACCTCTTTAGTTGAAATTCAGGGCTGGAGCGACGTTCCACGCGGTACGCCCCTATTTGAAAGCCTGCTTGTTTTTCAAAACTTCCCCCTGGCCGCTTCGTTGGCGGAGTGGCAAGAGGCCCTGCCGATTGATGAGATCCATTTGTCACAAAAAACCAATTACCCGCTCAATTTGATTGTTTTGCCGGGCGCGGAATTGGCGGTGGAGATTGGCTATGATGAAAGCCGGTTTGAGGCAACCGCCATCCGCCGCATTTTGAGCAATATTGAAACCATGCTAACCCATATCGCCGCCACCGGCCTGCAACAGAGTCCCCTATCTGTATCTTTACTCACCCAAACGGAACGGCAGCAAATTTTAGAAGAATGGAATAACACCCAGGTTAGCTTTCCCCGGCAAGACAAATGCTTGCACCGGTTGTTTGAAAAACAAGCGAAACAAACACCAGAGGCGGTAGCTGTTGTGTTTGAAGATCAACAGTTGACGTATCACGAGTTGAATGCCAAAGCCAACCAGTTGGCCCATCACCTGCAAGCTCTGGGTATTGGCCCCGATGTTCTGGTCGGTTTGTGCCTGGAACGGTCGCCGGAGATGGTGATCGCTCTGCTGGCCGTGCTCAAGGCCGGCGGCGCTTACGTGCCCCTGGACCCGGCCTATCCCCCCCAACGCCTGGCCTTTATGCTGGCCGATGCCCAAGCGCCCGTTCTACTGACCCAACAACGGCTCCGGCCAAACTTGCCCAAACAGCAAGCCCACCTCATCTGCCTGGATAGCGATTGGGACACCATCGCTCAAGAAAAACAATCCAATCCCACCGGTGCGGTTGCCTCGGAGAACCTGGCCTATGTTATTTACACCTCCGGCTCAACCGGCCAACCCAAGGGCGTAATGCTGACCCACCGGGCCATTTGTAACCACATGGCCTGGTTTCAACATACCTTTTCGCTAACCGCTGCGGATAAGGTTTTGCAGAAAACACCCTTCAGTTTTGACGCCGCCATTTGGGAATTCTACGCCCCGCTGTTGGTGGGGGCGCAACTGGTGCTGGTCAAACCCGGTGGGCATCAGGACAGCGCCTATCTGGTGCAATGCATCGTTGAGCAACAGATTACCATTTTGCAACTGGTTCCATCGTTATTGCGGCTGTTGGTGGCCGATGATGACCTGGCCCGCTGCGGATCGCTGCGCCACATTTTCTGCGGCGGCGAGGCCCTGCCGGTTGACCTGGCCAAACAATTGTGGGCCAAACTGGATGTAAAATTGCACAACCTCTATGGCCCTACCGAGGCGTGCATTGATGCCACCTGGTGGACGTGCCAAGCGGACAACGGCCAGCCGGTGATGCCCATTGGCCGGCCCATTGCCAATACCTGGGCCTATATTCTTGATGAGCAACTCAATCCGGTGCCCGTTGGTGCGCCCGGCGAGTTGCATCTTGGCGGGGCGAGCCTGGCGCGGGGGTATCTCAACCAACTTGAGCTGACGGCGCAAAAATTCATCCCCAATCCTTTTGTGAAGGATGAAGACGGAAAGCTGAAGGATGAAGAAAAGCCGCGCGTTCTGTACAAAACCGGCGATCTGGCCCGCTACCAATCCAACGGAATCATTGAATTTTTAGGACGTGTGGATCATCAACTCAAAGTGCGGGGTTTTCGGGTTGAGCCGGGTGAAATTGAAACAACATTGCGCCAACATCCGGCGGTTCAACAATGCGTGGTGGTGGCCCGGCAAGACCGGCCCGAGGATAGCCGGTTGGTGGCCTATCTTGTGTTAGATCAACCAACAGACACTGCAACTACAGAGTTTCGTCATTTTCTCCGGGATAAGTTGCCTTCGTACATGATCCCATCAGATTTTGTCATGCTGGAGGCGCTGTCTTTAACGCCCAACGGCAAAATTGACCGCCGCGCTTTACCCGCGCCGGACCGCTCACGCCAGGATACGCCGGCGCAATTTGTGGCCCCCCGCGACACGCTGGAACTGCAACTGGTCCAAATTTGGGAAGAGGTGCTGGCTGTTCGGCCCATTGGGGTGCGGGATGACTTTTTTGACCTGGGCGGCCATTCGTTGCTGGCCCTCCGTTTGCTGGCGCAAATCCAGGCCCGGTTTGGCTCTCAAGCGGGGGCCAACCTGGCCCTGGGCACTCTTTTTCAGAAAGCAACCATCGAACAACTGGCGCGTTTCATCCGCCAGCAGCCCGGAAACAAACCATGGTCGGCCCTGGTTCCCATCCAACCAACAGGCCGGCGGCCGCCGTTTTTTTGCATCCACCCCATGGGCGGCAATGTGCTCTGTTATGCCGGGTTGGCCCGGCATCTGGAACCGGACCAACCTTTTTATGGCCTGCAAGCCGTGGGGCTTGACGGCGCGCAATCACCTTTGCCTACCATAGAAGAGATGGCCGCTCATTATATTGACGTGATCCGGACGGTTCAACCTGACGGTCCGTATCAGCTTGGCGGCTGGTCTTTTGGCGGGATCATCGCTTTTGAAATGGCCCAACAGTTGACCCGGCAAGGTCAATCGGTAGCGGCGCTGGCCCTTGTTGATAGTTACGCCGCCGAATCGGTAGACGAACTGCCTGACGACGCCCAATTGATCTCAACGCTGCTTAACGATCCGGTCGCGCTCTTTGGCCGGGAGGTAGCGCTCCCCCTGGCGGTTGCGGACCTGAAAGACTTATCTTTGGCTGAACAAATGCGGTATATTGGCCAACAAGCCAAAGAAATTGGATTACTGCCACAGGAAGCCGATCTGTCTCAGTTACACCGCCTGTGGGATGTCTTCAAAAGCAATGCGCATGCTTATCATCGTTACCAACCCCAACCATATCCCGAACAACTGATGCTTTTCCAGGCCGGCGAATCTCAGAGCGGGTCAAACCAAAAGCCGGACTGGCCTGAACTGGCCCCCAACGTTGAAATCCATAAACTGCCCGGTAATCACTACACCCTGCTTGAGGAGCCGCACGTGCAAGTTTTAGCCACGCACCTGAATGCTTACTTGGCTCCATCTGTGAGAAAGCCAAAATAATTTAGATGCGCCAACACGCAATGCTGCCGGGATGGCAGGTTTTTGGCCTGGTCTGGTTTGGGCAACTGGTTTCGCTCATTGGCTCCGGGTTGACCCGTTTCGCGCTGGGCATCTGGATTTTTCAGCAAACCGGCGCAGCCACGCAACTTGGTTTGGTATTGTTATGCGCCTACCTACCCGGCATTTTGATTTCTCCCTGGGCCGGCGTGGTAGCCGACCGCCGGAGCCGCCGCTGGGTGATGATCCTTAGCGATTCGGCGGCAGCGCTGGCAACGGGTTGTGTAGTAGGACTGTTGATTTTTGATCGTCTTGAGGTCTGGCACCTTTACCTTACGGCCAGTGTTAGTTCCATTGCCGAGGCTTTTCAATGGCCCGCTTACGTGGCCACCACAACCTTGTTGCTGCCAAAACAACACTTTGGCCGGGCCAGCGGCCTGACCAACATAAATATGGCCGCTGCCCAGTTAGTGGCCCCGGTATTGGGCGGCCTTCTCCTGGTGACCATTCAATTAACGGGCGTGCTTCTGCTGGATTTTGCCACATTTCTTGTGGCTGTGTCCATCCTGCTTGTTATCCGTTTTCCAAAAGTAAAATCTTCGGTCAGCGGTCAGGCTATCATAGATTCATTTATATCCAAAGTCGCCTACGGCTGGCAATACATTGCTGCGCGCCCCGGCCTATTGAGCATGCAGATTCTGATTGCTTTTGGCAATCTGGGGGTGGGGACCATCCAGGTATTATTTATACCTTTGTTGCTATCTTTTTCTTCCGTCACCATCGTCGGGACGGTTATCTCGCTGGGAGGAAGCGGTATGCTATTGGGGGGCCTGGTGATGAGCGTATGGGGCGGACCGCGACGGCTTATTAATGGCGTTTACGGGGCACAACTGATGCAGGCTGTATGTTTGCTGGTGGCCGGAATAGCTCCCTCGGTGAACCTCATCACCGCCGCTACCTTTTTCTACTTTTTTAGCTTACCCATCTTGATGGGTTGTAGCCAGGCGATCTGGCAAAAGAAGGTCCCCTCCGGCACACAAGGACGGGTTTTTGCGGTACGGCGCCTGATTGCCTGGTCAACATTGCCGCTGGGTTATTTTTTAGCAGGCATACTGGCCGACCGCGTTTTTGAGCCTTTGCTGAATCTAAACGGCCCTTTGGCCGCAAGTTTGGGGGCGCTGCTGGGCGTTGGGCCAGGCCGGGGGATAGGCTTGATGCTGGTGGCGATGGGCCTCAGCGGGATACTGGTCACTTTTGCTGCTTACCAGTATTCGCATTTACGCCGGGTAGAGGATGAACTGCCGGATAGGATCGTCTAAACTGGCATAACTATAAACTATTTTGCAGGGTACGCGCTCTCAAAAATATTAGGGGAGATGGTCAACTGCTGTTTGAGATAGAAGATACCGACCGGCCGCTGAGTGGCGGCGGCATAGCCTTGCTTTGCGAGGCAGGCCGCACTGCAACCCAGATGGTTAAGGCGCAGCCGATTTAATTTGCCCGATCCCCGGCTTATGCCTATAATGGAAAGTTGCCGTACGTTGGCCAAGATGTCAAGTAAATCTGGAAAGCCTGTCACAAAATGGCGGCGGACGGCATGTAACATATAGGGAGGTACGTGTCCTCCCGGTGAGACCCACACGTTTCACCGACCTTAACAACTAAATATGTGCCCCTTTTTCGTTGGACCAGATGGTGGAAGACCTATTCTATTAGCCCTATAGAAAGGAGCGTGCTGATGTTAGCACAACCGGAGTCCGACGAAGTCTTGGTTAAACGATTGTTGCCAAGCAGCAACGGCAACTCCGCCAGTCGCGCGGCAGCCTGGCAAGAATGGTACACGCAGGCAGGCGAGGCGTCGGTGCTGGCCTTTATCAAGGCCCAAAACGACACCGCCGAACCTGACATGGACATCTTCCAGGAAGCAATGATGACGGCATTTGTGGAGGTAGAGCGGGGGAAGTATCGCCCCCATCTCAACGTGCCCTTTGCCGCTTACGTTAAAGGCATTGCCCGCAACAAAATCCGTGAGGCCCGGCGGCGCACCCGGCGGTTTATTCCCCTTGACGACACACCCTATAGCCAGCTTGAAAGCAACGAGCATTTGGAAGCTGTGGTTGAACAGCAAGAGCAGCAGGACTCGTTGCACGCCGGTTTGGCCAGGCTCTCGCAGAACAGGCGCCAGGTGTTGGAAGGTTATTTGCGGGGCAATAGCACCACCGAGATTGCCCAATCTTTGGGCATTACCGAAGCGCTGGTGCGCCAGCACAAAAGTAGAGGCGTGCGCCATTTACGGCAAATGGCTGTTTTGGCGGTGTAAGCCGCTTAAGTAGCAACAAAACCAAGACTTCGCTCCCAACCTTAGTTGGGCGTGAGGGGTTCTGGGCGGACAAGCAGGTTCCCGTCCGCCCAGACCTCCTTACTCTTTCCGGCCCCGGTTTTTCCGTCCAGTTGTTTAAAATTAGACAAAATTCTGGGATGGGTATATGCTAAAATAGGTTTAGTGTGTTTACATCTTCACCCAGGTTCAACGATAGAAAGGAAACGGATTTCGGCGAAACGGCTATTCTAAAATCGGCCCAAAGTGAGCCGGTGGAGCTAATTTTTGCGGCTTAAGACTTTGGCCATAAACAACGGCGATTGGTGCGTTTGCTCTTTACCCCTGTTGTTTATGAACCAAGCCTCCTGTCACCGGGCAAAGTTACAGACAGACAGGCCTTTACATTTGGCTCTCCTGCGGCTGATTTTAATAAAATTTGACCGGCAGGCGCGGCGCAAGCTTTTTGACGGCTTTACGATTGAATTTTTGTTAAAAGTCTCGACGGCCTGGCTGTTTCTAGAATGGTGGGGTTGAATAATTTCTCTTTCTTTTTTTGAAATTATTCCAGCCCACCCGCGGATGCCAACTTTAACCACCATCGTCTTTTCCGTTTCGTTCAACCCACAGTCGGGTGAGGTGGGAACCTGGCGATTTTAATCGCGGCAATATAAATTGCCAACACTCGCGCTGGGGGCACATAGAAAAAAACAGGCCCTGCTGAACAAAACAGCAGGGCCTGTTGATTTATTTCTTAACCCAAGTTGCCACCTATACGGGTATGTCATTCTATACTAAAAACAGAATGAGACCGATACTTTTGTGGAGCGACAAGCTAAGGTCATTTTGAGGCCACAGGCCGAGAAATCTCCTTCTACAGGTACGGTTTTGAGGAGATTTCTCCTGTAAGCGTAGCGGCGTCGAATGACATATCCACCATTGTTACTGAAAGTAACGGTTTCAAACTA